>JBKJJI010000064.1:0-5867 GCA_046598115.1 Acidimicrobiia bacterium
ACGCGCGCCGTGTCGCCGCGCAGCTCGGGATTCCGCACTACGTCTTCAACCTTTCCGACGAGTTCGACGCGGCGGTGGTCGAACCCTACGTCGACGCCCACGCCGCCGGACAGACACCCAACCCCTGCGTCGAGTGCAATCGCGCGATCAAGTTCGGCGTGCTGTTCGAGCGCGCCGAGCAACTCGGCTTCGAGAAGGTTGCGACCGGGCACCACGCGCGCGTCCGCGGTGACGAGCGCGAAGGCTGGGCGCTGCTGCGCGGCGCCGATGGGGCGAAGGACCAGTCGTACGTCCTCTACATGCTCGGACAGCGCGAGCTGGCTCGGACGCTGCTTCCCGTCGGCGAGCTCACCAAGGCAGAGGTGCGCGCGCATGCGACGCGCCTCGGCCTCCGGACGGCCGACAAGCCCGAGAGCATGGACGTGTGCTTCGTCCGGCGTGAGGACCGGTTGGCGTTCGTCGACGCGCGCACCGACGCGCGACCGGGCGACGTGGTCGACGCGACCGGGCGCGTCGTCGCGCGGCACGAGGGTGTGGCCCACTTCACCATCGGACAACGTCGGGGGCTCGGTGTCGCCGTCGGAGCACCCCGCTACGTCATCGACGTCGCACCGGAGTCGGCCACAGTGACGATCGGCACGCGCGACGAGCTGCTCTGCGACGAGATCGCGGTGCGCGACATCACCTGGGTGCGCGGTCGGGGTCCGGTGACGGCGGTGCTCGATGTGCAGACGCGATCGCACGGGGTGCCGGTCCGCGGCCGGATCCTCGGCGACACGGTGCACCTGCTCGACCGGGCGCCGCGGGTGGCACCGGGTCAGGTGGTCGCGCTCTACGAAGGAGCCGCGCTCGTCGGCGGGGGCATCGCCGCCTGATCGTGCTCGAGATCCTGGGAATCGCCCTCGGGGTCGGCTGCATCGTCTGGGGCGCCGAGCGCTTCACCGAGCACCTCGCGGGGGCGGCGAAGGGCCTCGGCGTGAGCACGTTCGCGCTGGCGCTCCTGCTCGCCGGCGCGGAGCCGGAGGAGCTGGCGACGACGGTCACTGCCTCCCTGCGCGGCGCCCCGGCGATCTCGTTCGGCGATGTCATCGGGGCGAACCTCGCGGTCTGTCTCGTCGCGTTGGCCGTCGGCGCGATCCTCACACCGCTGCCGTTCGGGCCGCGAGTTCGGCGCTACGCGTGGCTCGGGCTGCCGCTCGGCATCGCGACGGCCGTGGTCGCGTGGGACGGGAGCGTCGATCGCGTCGAGGGCGCGGTGCTCGTCGGGCTCTACGTCGCGTACGTGGCGATGATCTGGATCCGTGAGCGCCAGCCGCCGGCACTGGGTCCGCTCGGGGAGGGGGACGCCGACGTCCTGGACCTGATCGGTCACGATGCCGCGACGTCGGAGCGGCCCCGCATAGGCGAGGTCGCATGGGTGTTCGCCGGTGTCGGGGGGATGGTCGCCGGCGCGTGGCTCCTCGTCGAGAGCGTGCGGTCCCTGACCGACGTCGAGGCGACGCAGACGACGCTCGCGCTGACCGTCGTCGGGTTCGCGACCGCGTTCGAGCTCGTCGTGCTGGCCTGGTCGGCTGCGCGTCGCGGCATCACCGAGGCGGTCGTCGCGGCCGTCGTCGGCTCTTTCGCGTACAACGCGACGATGAGCCTCGGCGCCGCCGCGCTCGCTCGGCCGCTGCACATCGACGACCCGAGCGCACTCCGGGTTCCCCTCCTCGCGATGGTGCTGGCACTCGGAGTGATCGTCGTCCTGGCGCGCCGGTTCGGCGTGCTCGACCGCAGGCACGGAGCACTGCTGCTCGCGTTGTACCCCGTGTTCGTGTTGTTCGTCGTGCTGCGGTGACCGTCGCCTGATCGCCCGCCTTGTCGCTCAGCGGGCCTCGACCGGGACGCGGCGCCGTGACGCCTCGCCCAGCAGCTTCGACGGCGCCGAGATCGCGATGAGGATCCGCTCCGGGCGGAACGTCTCGCCGCTGCGTCGGCGTCCGGTGACGCGCACGAGGTCGACCGTCCCGTCGGTCGTGATGGCGATGGTGCCCGCGCTGGCGCCGAGGCGCAGATCAGCGGTTCCCTCGGGGACCGGGACCGTGCCGGCCACGTTGCGCATCGATCGGATCGTGCGGCGCACGAACAACACCGGGTCGGCGAGCGTCATCGGATCGAGCACGACGACCCCGGCGGGCACGAGGATCAACCACCGGCGGGAGAGGATGTGCAGCGACCGGACCGCGACCCACGCCGCCGGGATCCCGACCGCGAGTGCGGCGAGTCCGACGACGACCGATCCGTCGGCCAGGAGGAGTGGGCCGGCAGCGACGCCCGCGACAGCGAGCACCCGCGCGATCGGGATCGGGCCGAGGTAGAGCGCCGGGGGCGTGCGCAGCGGATGGCGGAGCTCGTCGCCGTAGGCGATGCCGGCGGCAGCAGCGCGGGCGTACGCCGGCATGGCGACCAGCGCGGCCGCGACGACGGTCGTGATCAGCGCCCCGACCCCGGCGACGTTCGTCGTATCGCCGGACACGACCGTGATGATCGCTGCGACCACGAACGCGGGAGCGACCACGCGGATCGCGGTGCAACCAGTCGGTCGGGGCGCCAGCAGCGCGACGAGCCCGACGCCCCACCCTGCCCACACGAGTGCGAGAGCGACGGTAAGGGGCCCGCCGTCCCAGCCGGTGCTGACGTCGCCGATCGCGGACGCACATCCGAACAGGAGCGCGAGCCACGCCGCGCGTGTGAGCCAGAGGTGCACGGGACCAGTCTCGCCGACCGACGCGTAGACTTCGCAACCACATGACCGACTTCGACGGTTCCCCGGAGACCGGCTGGACCGGGTGGCAGCGGATCGTGGTGATCGTGGTCGGCGCGCTCATCGGGGTCACCGCGATCCTGCTCGTGATCTTCGTGTTCACGAACGACGACGAGGGCGTCCCCGACCCGTCGATCACCGCGACCACGGTTGCCCCGGCGGTCGAGGAACCGTCCACGAGCCCTCCGACGGCGGTGTCGACCGATCCGAGTACGGCTCCCTCGACCACCGGCGCCACGGCCGTCGCCCCGACGTCGACGACGGGCGCGTGAGCGCTCGCGCGGCGGCACGCGTGGTCGAGCTCCGCGAGCTCATCGACCACCACAACGAGCGGTACTTCGCGCTCGACGATCCCGAGATCTCCGACGCCGAGTACGACGAGCTCATGCGCGAGTTGCGGGCCATCGAGGCCACGCACTCCGAGCTCGTCACGCCGGAGTCGCCGACGCAGGGTCCGGGTCGCGCACCCCCCACCACGTTCGCGTCCGTCACCCACGTCGCCAGGATGCTGTCGCTCGATAACGCGTTTGACCGCGAGGAGCTGAGCGCCTGGTTCGAGCGCATCGAGAAGCTCGTGCCTCCGCCGATCGAGTTCGTGGGGGAGCCGAAGCTCGACGGTCTCGCGATCTCGCTGCTGTACGAGGATGGGAAGCTCGTGCGCGCGGCGACGCGCGGCGACGGCGTCACGGGTGAGGACGTGACCCCGAACGTCGCCACGATCACGGCGATCCCGAGCCGCCTCTCGGGTTCGACGGTCCCCACCCGACTCGAGGTGCGGGGCGAGATCTTCATGCCGCTCGCGTCGTTCGAGGAGCTCAACCGTCGCCAGGGCGAGGCGGGGGAGCGGCTCTTCGCGAACCCGCGCAACGCCGCCGCCGGGAGCCTCCGTCAGAAGGACTCCCGGGTGACGGCGTCTCGCGACCTCGACTTCTTCGCGTACCAGCTCGGCGTGCAGGAGGGCGGTCCCGCGCTGCGCTCGCACCACGAGACGCTGGAGTGGCTCGGGACGCTCGGGCTCCCTGTGAACCCGGAGGTTGCGCGCCTCGCCAACCTGGACGCGATCGGTGCGTTCTGCGAACGGGCCGAGGAGATGCGCCACTCGTTGGGCTACGAGGTCGACGGCGCGGTGATCAAGGTCGACGACCTCGCGCAGCGCGACGAGATGGGCTCGACGAGCCGGGCGCCGCGGTGGGCGATCGCGTGCAAGTTCCCGCCTGAGGAGAAGACGACCACGCTGCTCGGGATCATGGTGAGCATCGGCCGCACCGGACGGGCGACGCCGTTCGCGCGGCTCGAGCCGGTGTTCGTCGGAGGCTCGACCGTCGGGCTCGCCACGCTGCACAACCAGGACGAGGTGGCGCGCAAGGATGTCCGCCCCGGTGACGTCGTCGTCGTGCGCAAGGCAGGCGACGTCATCCCCGAGGTCGTGGGACCCGTGATGGCCAAGCGCAAGAAGGGCGCGCGGCGTTGGAAGTTCCCCACCGACTGTCCCGCGTGCGGGACCGCGCTCGTGCGTCTCGACGGCGAGTCGGACCACCACTGCGTGAACATCGAGTGCCCCGAGCAGCGGGTGCAGCGGATCGTCTACTTCGCCGGGCGCGTCGCGATGGATATCGAGGGTCTCGGCGAGGAGCGGGTGCGTCAGCTCGTCGACGCCGGTTTGATCAGCGACGTCGGTGACATCTACTCGCTCTCGGTCGATGCGCTCGTGCCGCTCGAGCGCATGGCGGAGAAGTCGGCCGAGAACCTGGTGAGTGGCATCGAGGCGTCAAAGTCGCGGGGGCTCGCGAAGGTGCTCGTCGGCCTCGGGGTGCGCCATCTCGGGCCGACTGCCGCGCAGGCCGTCGCGCGCGCGCTCGGTTCGATGGAGGCGGTCGAGGCTGCGAGCGCCGACGAGCTGACGGCGATCGACGGCGTCGGCCCGGTCATCGCCGAGAGCGTCCAGCGCTTCTTCGCCGTCGCCCGGAACCGCAAGGTTGTGAAGAAGCTCGCGACCGCGGGTGTGGACCTGACCGCGCCGATGGCGGAGGTCATCGAGGGCGAGGCGACGTTCGCGACGCTCGCGTTCGTGCTCACCGGCGGGCTCGACGCGTGGACGCGCGACGAGGCCCAGGCCGCGATCGAGGCACGCGGCGGCAAGGTCGTCTCCAGCGTGTCGAAGAAGACGAGCTACGTCGTCGCGGGGGCCAGCCCGGGGTCGAAGCTCGCGAAGGCCGAGACGCTCGGCGTCCCGATCGTCGACGAGGCCGCGTTCGCGGCGCTCCTCGAGCACGGACCCCCGGTCGAGCGGGCCTGATCGCGGGTCAGGCGCCGGCGCGGAACGACCAGGAATAGGTGCCGGGCTGGGACGGGCGGGGCTTGCCCTGTTTCCAGTACTGCACGGTCACCGCGTGCTCGCCGGGCTCGAAGCGCACGAGGTCGTGGTCCTCGCCCGGGCGGAAGCTCACCTGGGCGAGCGGCACGACCCGGTCCATCTGGTCCTCGGGCACCTCGGCACCGTCGATCAGCAGCACGCCGGTGAGGTCGTCGCGCAGGTCGACGACGATCGTGTCCTGCAGGCGGGCGAGCGACCCCGGCTCCGGGAACACCGACTCGACCGTGCTCGGCAGGGTGCGCCCGGTCTCGGTCGTGTCGGTGGCGTCGAGCAGGATGATCCCGAGGTTCAGGACCGCGAGCGCGATCACGGCGACGATCGCCCACCGCCACGGGTGACGGACCAGCGGCGGCCGGGCCGCGGAGGGTGTCGCCATCGCCCGAGGGTACCGACGGCGACCGGGGTCGGGGGCATCGCATGCCACGGAAACGGGCCCGGCGGACCGTAGCCTTGTGAACAACATGGCCCACTCCACCCTCATCGACCTCGTCGGACGCGTCCTCGCCGGCCGGTACCGGCTGCTCGCGCCCGTCGGCTCCGGGTCGAGCGGGCGCGTCTACCTCGCCGACGACATCCGCCTCCGCCGGCGGGTCGCCGTGAAGGTCCTCCACGGCGGGCTCGCCGACGACGCCGGCTTCCTGCGTCGCTTCCGGGCCGAGGCGCAGATGGCGGCGTCGCTGCACCACC
>JBKJJI010000065.1:0-5128 GCA_046598115.1 Acidimicrobiia bacterium
CTGGTGCAGCGGCTCGGTCGTCACGATGGGGAAGTCAGGGAGCCGCTGCACCAGTGCTCGCCGGTGTCGCACCCGATCAACCCGCCGACGCTCGACTGCGCGACGAAGGACGACCACCCGCAGACGTACCGCACCGGGACCGCAGCGACCAACTACTTCCTGAAGCGCTTCGGGGACCTCCACGGGACGTTCATCTATCCCTCGGACCTCTTGGCCGCGAAGAACTCCCAGGTTCCCCTCTTCACCGCACAGCAGGAAGCAGGCATCGTCGCCGATGTCGATGCCGACATCTCGGCTCGTGCACCGCAGAGCGTCTACACCCCGATCATCCAGCAGATGAAGGACGCCGGCTCCAACTACGCGAGGAGCGGTCTCGGCTCGAACAGCACGCTCGCGCTCCGCAAAGAGGCCAAGATCCAGGGCCTCACGGGCGTGGACGTCTGGGAGTGCTCCGTGCAGTGCTACAACACCGACTTCCTCGAGCAGGGCGGCTCCGACGTCGAGGGCCAGTTCGTGTATCTGACCTTCGTGCCGTTCGAGGAGGCCAAGAGCAACAAGATGATGGCCAACTTCCTCAAGTTCACCGGGCGGGACCAGGCCGACGGGTTCGGCGCCCAGGCCTGGGCGGCCGCGACCTACTTCCGCGACGCAGTCGAGGCCGTCGTCGCGTCCGACGGTGAGAACGGGATCACTCGCAAGGCCGTGCTCGCCGAAGCCGATGGGATCAACGACTTCACCGCCGAGGGGATGATCGCGCCCACGGATGTGGGCGACCGCGTCGCTACGAAGTGCTTCGCGCTCCTCCAGGTGAAGTCCGGTAAGTACGTGCGGGTTCACCCGAAGAAGAAGGGCACGTTCGACTGCAAGTCGGCCGACTCGGCAGTGCTCGAGCTCGACCTGATCAAGTAGTCGCCTGAGCTCGCTCCATCCGACGCGACCACGACCACCGACGAGAGAGAAGGCACACGAGTGGCGGCAACGCTGGAGCGACTGAAGGGTCGGCCTGATCGCGGACGGATCATGGCCGCGCTCGCGGCTGCGCTGTTCGTCGGGTTCCTGATCCAGGAGTCGTGGGCGGGGCGGAGCATCACCGGCGACTCGCTGCTGTTCTTCCTCGTCGTCGGGGTGACGATCGGCTCGATCTATGCGGTCGCGGCGAGCGGTCTCGTTGTCACGTACACGACGTCGGGCGTGTTCAACTTCGCCCAGGGCGCCATCGGGATGTTCATGGCGTTCGTGTACTGGGAGCTGAAGATCAACGCGGGGATCCAGACCTTCGTCGCCCTGTGCCTGACGGTCCTCGTCGCGGCGCCGATCATGGGTCTGCTCATCGAGCGTCTGCTCATGCGGCGCCTCGCCGGAGCGTCGCTCGTCGCCCAGCTCGTGGTGACGATCGGCCTGATGCTTGCGCTCATCGGGGTGGCGGGGACGATCTGGGACCCGAACGAGACCCGCGCGATCGGGACGTTCTTCGGGAGTGACGGCTTCTTCGTCGGCCAGACGTTCCTGCCCTACTACCGGCTCATCACGATCGCGGGTGCGTTCCTGCTCGCGCTCGGCTTCTGGCTGCTGCTGAACCGCACCCGACTCGGTATCGCTATGCGCGCCGTCGTCGACAACCGGGAGCTCGCGGCGCTCAACGGGGCCAGCCCGGCGCGCATCTCGGCCTTCGCGTGGATGCTCGGCTCGTCGATGGCCGCGCTCGCGGGCATCTTCCTCGCCGAGGAGCTCAGCGGGTTGAGCATCGAGACGCTCACGCTCCTCATTGTCGACGCGTTCGCGGCGGCGATCATCGGTCGGCTGCGTAGCCTGCCGATGACGTTCATCGGCGGGATGATCATCGGCCTGTCGCTCTCCTTCCAGCAGAACTTCCTCACATGGTCGGGGCGTTGGAGCTCGGCGAGCCTCGCCATCCCGACGATCATCCTGTTCCTGGCGTTGCTGTTCCTGCCGCAGGCGCGCATCGAAGGGCGGATCTCCGCGGCGATGAAGACTGCGCGCCTCATCTCGATGAAACGCGCGCTGTTCGGGTTCGTGTGCGTGGTCCTCGTGATGGCGGCGCTCGCGGGGGTCTTCGAACGGCCCGACGTGCGCCGGATGACGCTCGCCATCGTCACGGCGGTGATCATGATGTCGCTGGTCCCGCTCACAGGGTGGGCCAACCAGATCTCGTTGGCGCAGATCACGTTCGTCGGCATCGGCGCGTGGGCGACGTTCGAGTTCTCGAGTGTTGGTGGGGAGGTGTTCGGTCTCAGGCTCTTCGACGAGGGGCACCCGCTCCTCCTCGTCGTCGGCGCGCTCGTGGCCGTCCCGTTCGGGGTGCTGATGGCGTTCCCGGCGCTCAAGCTCCAGGGCCTCTACCTCGCGCTCGCCTCGATGGCGTTCGCGCGGATGGCGCAGTTCGTGATCTTCGACCAGCCCGAGGTGTTCGGAGGCGCCGGCAAGCGCATCGCGCCCCTCGAGGTGTTCGGCGCCGACGTCAGCGCGCCGTTCACGTTCCTGGGGATCGACTTCACCCAGGACGCCGGGTTCCTGATCACCGCCGCGGTCCTCTTCGGTGCGGTCGGCATGGTGGTCGTGTGGATGCGACGCGGCGCCTTCGGTCGCCGGCTCGTCGCGATGCGCGACAGCCCGGCGGCCTGCGCCACGCTCGGCGTGAACCTCTTTTCCACCAAGCTGGCCGTCTTTGCCCTCTCCGCGGCGATCGCGGGCTTCGGTGGCGCGCTCATCGGTGTCGCACGCGGGTCGGCGAGCACGCAGAACTTCGAGATGCTCCAGGGTCTCCCGTTCCTGCTACTGCTCGTCGTGGGTGGCACGGCAGTTGTCTCGGGTGCGCTGTTCGGCGGTATCGCGCTCCAGAGCTTCACCTGGCTCGTGGAAGTCCTCCCAACCTGGAAGATCGGCGGCGTGAACGTGGTCCAGACGTGGGGTCGGGTCGGCCCCGGTCTCGCAGGGATCGGGATCGGTCAGAACCCCGAGGGCGCGGTGACGGCGATCAGCGAGGGGGTGGGCGAGGGGCGCAAGAAGAAGCAGGCGAAGGCGCTCGCGAAGCTCGAAGCCGAACCGTCCGAACCCAGATTGCCCGAACCCAGATTGCCCGAGCCCAAATCGCCCAAGCCCCTGCCCGCCGGCGCCGATCGCACGGAGGCCTGAGCCGTGGCATTGCTGGACATCAGGGGCGTCAGCGTCCGCTTCGGCGGCCTCCTCGCGCTCGACGAGGTGTCGTTCGCTGTCGAGCCCGGGAAAGTCACGGGGCTCATCGGTCCGAACGGCGCCGGGAAGACGACGCTGTTCAACGTCATCACAGGGCTCCAGACGCCGACGTCGGGCACCGTGTGCATCGACGACGAGGACATCACGAACGCCCGCCCGCACCGCCGCGCCCGCCTCGGGATCGGGCGGACCTTCCAGCGGCTCGAGACCTTCGGGACGCTCTCGGTGCGCAACAACGTGCTCGTCGCGGCCGAGATGCGGCGCGGGTGGTCGCGTGAGCGCTTCGACGTGGGAGAGCTCTCGAGCGAGGTCATCGAACGGGTCGGGCTCACCGGCGTCGCCGACGAGCGAGTCGACCGCCTCCCGACCGGGATGGCACGGCTCGTCGAGGTCGCGCGCGCGCTCGCGACGAAGCCCCGCGTGCTCCTCCTCGACGAGCCGTCGTCGGGGCTGAACGAGTCGGAGACCCAGGCGCTGGGGGGCCTGCTGCGCGAGCTGGCCGCGTCGGGGCTCGGGGTGCTGCTCGTCGAGCACGACATGAGCTTCGTCATGGGGACCTGCGACGGCATCCACGTCCTCGACTTCGGTCGACTCATCGCGGACGGCACGCCAGCCGAGGTCCAGGCGAACCCCACGGTGCGCGCCGCGTATCTCGGTGAAGATGCCGACGACCCGGCCGAGATGTCCGGTCCCGCACTCACGGCAGTGGTCGCGAAGAGCGACGCGCCGGAGACGCCGGAGTCGCCCGACGCGGTGATCTCCGTGCACGGGATGACCGCGGCCTACGGGACGATCCAGGTGCTCCACGGCGTCGATCTCGTCGTCGAGCCAGGGCAGGTGTACGCGCTGCTCGGGCCGAACGGTGCGGGGAAGTCGACCACGTTGAAGGTGCTGAGCGGGCAGCTCCCGGCCACGGACGGGACCGTCCGGGTGCTCGGGCGCGACATCGCGGGTGTTCCGGCAGACCGGCTCGCGCGCGACGGCGTCTGCCTCGTCCCAGAGGGCCGGGGGATCTTCCCGAACCTCACCGTCACCGAGAACCTGCGCATGGCCACCTACACCGGCGCGTCGTTCAAGACCGTCCAGGAGCGCGCGTTTGGCCGCTTCCCCCGACTCAAGGAGCGGCGGAAGCAGGTCGCCGGGACGCTCTCGGGCGGAGAGCAGCAGATGCTCTCGATGGCCCGCGCGCTCGCGATCGACCCGAAGGTCCTGCTGCACGACGAGCTCTCGATGGGTCTGGCACCCCTCATCGTGGAGGAGCTGTACGAGGTCGTGAAGAACATCGCCAAGGAGAACGTGTCGATCCTGATCGTCGAGCAGTTCGCGCACGAGGTGCTCGGGGTGGCCGACGTGGCGGCGATCATGCTGCACGGTCGGGTGGAGTTCGCCGGCCCGCCCGAGGAGGTCGGCCCGGCGCTCGACCGCGCCTACCTCGGCGGCTCCGTCACCGCCCCCTGACGCCGCCTCTTTTCTTGATGCGTCTCTCACCCGCCTATGGCGGGGTGAGAGACGCACGTCCGAGAAGTCGGGCGCGGATCAGGGTTCGTAGGTACCGTCGTCTCGGCGCGCCCAGCCGGACGCGGCGTGGCTGCCACCGTCGACGTGGAGCACCGTGCCGGTGACGAAGCGGGAGAGGTCGGACGCGAGGAAGACGATGGGGCCGGCGCAGTCGTCGACGTGCCCCCATCCCAGCGGGACCTTGCGTCCGTAGGCCTCGCGTGCGCCCTGGCTCACCGCTTCCGCGAGGTCCTCGTCGCCGGGAGTGGGGATGGCATCGGGCGCGAGGGCGTTCACCCGGATCCGATTCGTCGCGAGCTCGAGCGCAAGGGTCTTCGTGAGGCTCTCGACCGCCGCCTTCATCGCCGCGTAGACCCCGAAGCCCGGTGCGGCGCGTGGCGCTTCGATGGACGTGACG
>JBKJJI010000227.1:0-9451 GCA_046598115.1 Acidimicrobiia bacterium
TGACTGCGCCGTGAACTGCGACAACCTCTTCACGTTGCCCAAGGATGTCCTTGCCCACCACCGCGGCCGGCTCGGCCCTGCGAAGATGACGCAGCTTGACCGGGCTCTCATCATCTCTCTCGGGTTGGACTGAACAAGCTGCGGCACGAGGCTCTCCGAGATCAGCCCAAAGTCATGGTCGCCGAGTCGCGGTATCGGGGCGGCGTGCGTGCCGCTCGTCCCGGTTTCGTGGTCGTCGAACGGTTCGGTGCGTGAGATCGACGCCCGGCGTGCCGGTCGATCTGCCACAACTCTGTCGCTTGACACTATATCGGCTAGTGATAGAGTATGCGCCATGGCCGATCGTGATCCCGCCTCGTTCCTGCCGCTTCCGCCGGCGCAGTTCCACGTCCTTGTGGCCCTCACCGGGGGAGAGCGGCATGGGTACGCCATCATGCAGGCCGTCGAGAGCGCTTCGGACGGGATCGTTCGCATGGGGCCCGCGACCCTGTACGGAACGTTGAAGCGACTCGTCGCCGAGGGCCTGGCCGAGGAGCTACCGCACCGTCCCGCGCCGGATGACGATCAGCGTCGTCGGTACTACCGGCTGACCGGTCTGGGCCAGCGCGTCTGCACCGGTGAAGCCGAGCGCCTCGCGAGCCTCGTACGGACCACCCGCTCCAACCTGCGCCCGGGGATGGCCTGACCATGCCCGCCCGCCACCGGGTCTATCGGTCGATGGTCCACCTCTACCCGAGAGACTTCCGCGATCACTACGGCGACGATCTCGTGCAGCACTTCGCCGACCTGATCACCGACCGAGGCGCCCGGGCGGCGTGGGCCCGTACCGGCGTCGATCTGATCGTGACCGTTCCTCGTTACCGACTGGAGAGCATCATGACCGAACAGCACAGCGCCACCACCCTCAACGTCGCGATCACGCTCCTGGCTACCGGTGGCGTCTTGAGCTTCCTCATGAATGTCTTTCCGGGGCTGGTGCTGCTCGTCGCCGCGCTCGTGCTCGCCGTCGCGCAACGCAGCACCCTTGCCCGGGCCATCCGCACTCCCGATTCGAACCGTCGCCGCCGTCGGCTCAGGGTTGCCGCGGTGCTCGCCCTGGTCTGCGTGGCCTCGCTCGTGAGCTACATGCTGGATCTCAGCGACGATCACATCAGTGGCGTCAGCTTGCTCGTCCACAACGCCATCGGGGTCCCCGCGATGGTCGGGGCGATCGTCTTCCTCATCGGCGGGCTGCTCACCCCGAGAGCACCCGACAACCGCCCTGTCACGCCAGTCGCCTCATGACCCGGCATGCACACCAAGGCGCGCCGCGATGGTCTCGACACCATGACAAGAACGCTCGAGCTCCCGTACCGCCGCCAAGAAGGGCTGGCAGATGACGACAACCGACCGCACCATCGATGATCCACTGACCGGCCAACACCTGACCTTTCTCGAGACCGCAGCCGATACCGACGGGAGGTCGCTACGAGCCGAGGTCCGCCTCGAACCCGGCGGCTTCGTACCCCGCCATCTCCACCTGTGCCAAGACGAGCACCTCGAGGTCTTGGCCGGCTCGGTCCGGTTCCGCAGTCGCGGCGAGGACCGAGTGCTGGGACCGGGCGACACCTCCGTGATCACCCGCCGGCGCCTCCATCGGGTTGGCAACGCCGGGCCCGGGGAGGCCCGATTCGTGCTCGAAGTTCACCCCGCACGCCACATCGAACAGACGATGCGGTCGATGTTCGCGATCGGGCGCGTACTCCGCCCTCTCGCCCGACTGCGGAGGCCCGCGGGGGCCTGACGCCGGAGCGAAGAGTCGTTCGTCTCGGGTGACCAAGGTGCGCGTTCGGCAGGGTTCGAACATCCTCCGTGACAACTTCGGGGCGCTCGTGGGAGGAGACGCCGAAGTCGCGGAACGCCACCAAGCGGCGGCATGAGGTTCTCCGAGGTCAGCTCGGGTGTCATGACTACCGAGTCGCCGTGTCGAGAGCGGCGTGCGCGCCTCTCGTCCCGGTGTCGTGGTCGCCGTGCTGGCTGCCGTCTCGGTCGGGGGGTGGTGGCTCGGTGAGCAGCGAGACACGGCGAACCCGCAGGCGCGCGTGATCGAAGTGTTCGACGGCGACACGGTCGTCGTCACGCTCGGTGACGGCTCGACCGACACGATCCGACTGCTGGGCGTTGACACACCGAACATCGCCCAACATCACCTACGAGGAGGCAGAGAGGACCTCAAGGTCAGCGTGTGACCGGGCGGGGCGATGGCCGGGTCGCCAGGCAGTGCCGTTCACTCCTGCGTGCGACTCTCGAGTGGGTGAGGGCAACCGGTCGAGCTGGGTGCTTCCACGCTGGATCAGTTGACCTGTGCGCGGTCTTGGGCGTCGCGGAGCTGAGCATCGACGAGCTGGCGTATGTGGTGGCCGGTGTGGCGGAGGACGTCGGCGTTGCGTCGGGTGCGGGCAAGGACGAAGCTGCCTTCGAGGGCCGCCACGACCGTGGTTGCCAGAGCCGTGGCTTCTGTTGTGGTGAGACCTGCAGTTTCGAGGTGCTTGCCGAGCGATTCGATCCAGCTCGAGAACACCCGATCGGCGGCGCCTCGTAGGCGGTCGTGGGTGTTGGCGACCTCTCGAGCAACGGTCCCGATCGGGCACACGTCGATGTAATCGCTCTGTTCGAGTGTCTCAGCGGCGCCGTCGAAGAAGTCGCCGACCGCCGCCCCGGGGTCACCCGCAGCGGCCGCGACCAATTCGAAGAGTTCCAGGTATGACGCACCGGTCTCGGTGATCACTGCCTCGGCGAGCTCAGCCTTCCCTCGTGGGAAGAAGTGATACAGCGACCCAGTCGGAGCTCCGGCAGCGTCGGTGACTTGCTTGAGCGAGGTGCCGTTGTAGCCGCTTCGGCGGAACAACTCGTTGGTCGCTGCGATGATTCGGTCGCGTGTGGTTGCCACAAGTTGAGTCTAGAACGAACGCTCTACTAGAGTGACCGTTCTAGCCGAGGACCGGGAGGCACATTCGATGTACAAGGCAGCGGTACGAGCACTCGTGCGACACGGCATCGACGACCTCAACGAAGGCGATCCACGGTTTCTGATGAAGCTCGCCTCCCCTGATGCCGAGATCGTGTTCCCCGGTGACAACTCCTGGGCAGCGATGCACCGACCCGTCCAGAAGGGACGTCACCGGCACGCCACTCACCGAGGTCTCGACGAGTGCCGCTCCTTCGCCGACCGGTTCGCCAGCGAAGGCATCCGCTTCCACATCGAAGACATCCTGGTCAACGGGCCACCGTGGAACACCCGGGTCGCGGTCCGTGCACACGACTTCATCGCGGGCGACTCCGGTGACGACTACAACAATCGAGTCGTCGCCTTCCTCGAGATCCGTTGGGGGCGGCTCATCCGCTGGGAGGACTACGAGGACACCGAACGTGTCGCTGCGTGGGACGAGCGCCGGGCGGACACCACAACTACCTGAACGAGCTCCATGTGCCGGGCCTCGGGTGAGGTTCACGTTGTGGCAGGGGAGGTGCCGAACTGGCGAAGTTCGACCCAGCTCTCGTCAGCGGTCCCGCCCACCGAGACGCACGCGCCGACCACGGCCAAGCGGCGGCCTGAGCCTCTCCGAGATCAGTCCGAAGAGTCATGACCGCCGAGTCGCCGTGTCGGGGACGGCGTGCGTGCCTCTCGTCCCGTTGTCGTGATTGCCGTGCTGGCCGCCGCATCGGTCGGGGGGTGGTGGCTCGGCGCGCAGCGCGACGATGCCGCACCGCGCGCCCGCGTCGTCGACGTGCTCGACGGTGACACCGTCGTCGTCGCGTTCGCCGACGGCTCGACCGACACGATCCGTCTGTTGGGCGTTGATACTCCTGAGACGCACCACCCGACGAAGGGCCTCGAGTGCTTCGGCCCGGTGGCCGCTCGCTTCACCCGTCGGACGCTGGAGGGGGCGCAGGTCCGACTCGAGCGCGACGTCGAGGAGCGCGACATCTACGGTCGGCGGCT
Source organism: Acidimicrobiia bacterium (assembly GCA_046598115.1). Lineage (GTDB taxonomy): Bacteria > Actinomycetota > Acidimicrobiia > IMCC26256 > PALSA-555 > DASUAO01. The sequence continues at coordinate 3,983 of JBKJJI010000227.1, forward strand.
GGCCTACGTCTACGTCGGCGACGAGCGGTTCAACGACGTGCTGCTGCGGAAGGGCTACGCGCGCCTGCTCGTGATCGCACCGAACCGCGCGCACGGTCGCACGATGCTCGACGCCGAGCTCGCGGCCCGCCACGCCGACCGGGGCCTCTGGCGGGCCTGCCCCGACGAGTGACGGCCACCGACGTGCTCAGGCCATCGCCGCCAGGACCTCGTCGAAGACCTCGATGGTGGTCTCGGGGTGGAGGAACACGGTCCGTCCGACCAGCTCGCCGCGCCAACGGGTGGGGAGCGCGAACGCGACCTGCTCCGCGAGGAGGCGACGCGACCACGCGTGGTAGTCGGCTTCGGACCATCCGGGGCGGCGGAAGAGCACGACCGACAGCTCCGGCTCCGCGACGAGGGCGACATGTGCGGAAGCCTGCACCCGCTCGGCCGCGACGCGTGCGAGCGAGAGCACCCGCTCGACGGCGGCCGCGTACGCGTCGGTGCCGTGGACTGCCAGCGAGAACCAGAGCGGGAGGCCCCGGGCGCGGCGGCTCAGGTGGTAGGCGTAGTCCGACGGGTTCCACGATCCCGCGCCATCGATGAGCTCTCGCATCGGATCGAGGTACGAGGCCTCTTGTGAGTGGGCGACGCGGGCGAGCTCGGGCTCCCGGTAGAGCAGCGCGCACGAGTCGAACGGGGCATAGAGCCACTTGTGCGGGTCGACGAGGAACGAGTCCGCATGCTCGATGCCGGCGAACCGGTCCCGCACGCTCGGCGCGAACAGCGCAGCACCGCCGTAGGCACCGTCGACGTGGAACCACAGGTCGTGGGCCCGAGCGACGGCACCGACGCCGGCGAGGTCATCGATGATCCCCGCGTTCGTGGTCCCTGCCGTCGCCGCCACCGCGAACACCGACGACGGGTCGGGGTCGGTCGCGAGCACGGCAGCGAGCGCGTCCCCAGTGAGGCGGTCGTCGCTCCCGGCCGGGACGACGAGGGGATCGCAGTCGATGATCCGGAGCGTGCTGAGGATGGAGGAGTGGGCCGTCTCGCCGACCGCGACCCGCCACCGTCCGGTGGGGCGCCCCTTGCGCCGCGTCGCGGCGTCACGCGCCGCGTAGAGGGCAGAGAGGTTCCCGGCCGAGCCGCCGGACACGAAGCAGCCCCCGGCGTCGGGGGACATGCCCGCGAGGTCGGCGAGCACCCGCAGCGCCTGGTTCTCGGCGTACACCGCGCCCGATGCCTCGAGCCACGACGTGGCACACATGGACGAGGCCGCCACGACCGTGTCGAAGACGAGCGACGCCTTCGTGGGTGCCGCGGGGATGAACGCGAGGAAGCGGGGGCTGTCGGTGGAGAGGCAGGCGGGCGCGAGCACGTCGGTGAAGATCTCGAGCACCTCCTCCGGGTCGCGTCCCTGGGAGGTGATGGTCCCGCGGGCACGCGCGTCGATCTCGGCGAACGGGACCGGGTGGTCGAGGGGTGCCGGGTCGAGCCGGAGCCGCTCGAGGGCGTAGTCGAGGCATGCCCGGGTGGTGCGGTCGGCGAGGTCGTCGAAGCGATGCATCCGGCGACGGTAGCGAGGATCCGCGCCCATCGGCGCAGGGCCGCGCTCCGCTACGTCTGCGCGACCCCGACGACCCGTCGGTGCCGGGAGACGAGCTCCAGGATGGCGTCGCCGTAGCGCTCGATCTTCACCGGGCCGATCCCCGAGATGTCGAGGAGCTGGTCGCGTGAGCCGGGGAGCGCCACCGCGACGGCGCGCAACGTGGCGTCGTTGAACACGACGTAGGCCGGCACGCTGGAAGCCTTCGCGAGGACACGACGCCATTCCTTGAGGGCGTCGAGCAGCTCGGTGTCGGGCTCGGGGCCGTCGTCGGCGTGCGCACGACGCAGCCGTGACCGGGCGCGGTCGGCGCCCGACGGGCCGGCCGGGGTGGGCCGGACGACCGGCTCGTCGCTGAAGACTGCCTCGATCGGCGCGAGCCAGGGGCTGGGCGAGCGATGCATGCTGCGGGTCCCGAACGACCGGCGCCGGGCCCAGGTGAGGACCACCCGGTGCTCGGCGCGGGTGAGTGCGACGTAGAGGAGCCGGCGTTCCTCGGCCTTCGCGACCGGCGTGTCGGCGTGGGAGATCGGGACGAAGCCCCGTTCCAGACCGGTGACGAAGACGGTGTGGAACTCGAGGCCCTTGGCCCGGTGGAACGTCGACAGCTCGACGGCGTCGGCCCCCGAGCCGGGCTCCTCGCCGTGCATCGACGCGGTGAGCCAGGCCAGGAACCCGTCGACGGACGCGGCACCCGGCTCCATCGTGAGGTACTCCTGGGCGAGATGGGCCACCGCGCCGGCGTGCTGGTCGGGTGCGCCGCCGCGGCCGGTGGCGTCGTCGCCATCATGCTCATCAGGAGGCGCGTCGTCGCCCAGGTCGAGCCGATCGGTGTCGGCGCCGGGCGGTGGCTCCGTGGGGCCGGTGAGGTCCGCGAGATGGTCGGCGAAGCTCGCCCCGGGTGCAGCGCTCTCGGCCGCTCGCAGCTGATCGAGGGCCACGCGCACCTCGGGCCGGTCGAGGAACCGGCCGTCGGCGCGCACGCGGGTTGGGATCCCTGCCGCGCCGAGGGCGGCCTCGAACGCGGCCGACTGCGCGTTCGTGCGGTAGAGCACGGCGAACGCCGACCAGCGCAGGCCCGGGGTCCGCAGCTCGCGGATGGTGCGGGCGACGCCGCGGGCTTCTTCCTCGTCGTCGTCGTAGTCGACGACGGTGGGCTCCGGGCCCGGTGCACCGAGCGCGAGCCGGGCGGGGCGCAGTGGCCCGGCATCGGCGAGCAGCGCCTCGCCAGCCGCCACGATCTGGGGGGTGGAGCGGTGGTTGTGGTCGAGGCGCACGACGGCCGCGCCCGGGAACCGCCGGGCGAACTCGGTCAGGCCGGTGGGGTCGGCGCCGGTGAACGAGAAGATGGCCTGGTCGGGATCGCCCACGACGGTGAGGTCGCGTCGGTCGCCGAGCCAACCCCGGATGACGCGGAGCTGCGCCGGACTGACGTCCTGGAACTCGTCGACGAACAGATGACGGAATTTCCAGCGCTGCTCGCCTGCGAACTCCTCGTCCGACTCGATCGCGTCGCCGCACCACCACAGGAGGTCGTCGAAGTCGATGAGGCGCTTCGTGCGCTTCGTCTGCTCGTAGCGCGCGTAGAGGTCGGCGATCTCGGTGCTCGCCCGCTCGGTGTCGCGACCGGACCTGGCGGCGGCGGGGACGTAGCCGTCGGGTGCGACGAGGCGGGCCTTCGCCCATTCGATCTCGCCGGCGAGCTCACGGGCCGCGACGATCGCTGCCGGCCCGCGTCCGCCCACGAGCGGCAGGAGGAGCCGGATCTTGCGCTCGAGGAGGGCGGGCATCGCCCGACCCCGGTCGAGGTTGCGTGCCCGGAGCTGCGCGAGCGTGACGGCGTGGATGGTGCCGGCCGTGACGCCGGTGCTGCGCCCGGGCCGGACCCCGAGGTGGTCGAGCCGGTTGACGAGCTCGCCCGCAGCCTTGCGCGTGAAGGTGAGCGCGAGGACCTTCGATGCGTCGGCCCGGCCGGTCGCGACCCGCCACGCGATGGTGCGGGTGAGGACGCGGGTCTTGCCGGCGCCCGGGCCCGCGAGGACGGCCAGGGGGAGCGCCTCGGTCGTGACGGCGGCCCGCTGGTGCTCGTCGAGGTCGGCCAGGTACCGGTCCGCCCGATCGTCGACTGCGCGATCGTCGGCGGAAGATCCCTCGGGGGCCATCAATGGAAGGTACCGAGGGGGTATGACACTCCCGGGGATGCCCGGAGCGGGTGGGCCGCCGCGCACAAGTCCGGGGAAAAGGCCCGGGGGAAAAGGCCCGGGGGAAAAGGGTGGGCCCCGAGTAGCCATCACGCCGAAGCGCTCCGACTCCTCGGGGCCCGTGCTCCTTCGTCTCGCACCTCTCACGGGGCGCCCGGGGCCCTCGCGGGCTCGGTCGCCGCCGCGTCCTCGGTCCGGCTGGAACGATGCCGGTCCTTGTCGGTCGCGATCCCGGTCCGATCGCCCAGAAGGACTCCCGTACCGACCTCCGTGATGACGACCCGTCGTCCGGTCGCTCCCCGCCGGATCCCGTCGCCGGTCTCCGTTGGGTGTTGCGCCCGGTCCCGTGCCTCCACCTCGTCGGTAGGAGCGAATCTACCGGTCGACCGCCGAAGGTCAAGCGGGATTTTCGGAACGCGTTCCGGTGGGCCCGATACGGTCGAGGCGTGCAGGTGTCGGAGGAGCGCTTCGAGCAGCTCGTCGCCGACGCGCTCGACGCGATCCCGGACGCGTTGGCCGCGGAGATGGAGAACCTCGCGGTGATGGTCGAGGAGTGGCCGACGGCCGCGCAGCTCGAAGGGCGCGGCGGCACGCTGCTCGGGCTCTACGAGGGCGTACCGCTCACCGCGCGCGACCCGATCACCTACGCGGGCGTGATCCCGGATCGGATCACGATCTTCCGCGGGCCGTTGTGCGAGCGCGCGACATCGGAGGCAGAGCTCGTGGAGCAGGTGCGCGTGACCGTGCTGCACGAGGTCGGACACCACTTCGGCATCGACGACGATCGGCTCGACGAGCTGGGCTGGGCCTGAGTCCGATCTGAGCAGGGCGATCCGAGTAGGCGAGCGCGCTCGTACACTCCGGTCATGCGTGATCGCTGGCGGAACTGGGGTCGGAACCAGGAGTGCACACCGATCGCGTTCGAGCACGCCCGATCCGAGCTCGAGGTCGTCGAGGCCGTCCGTCGGGCGAGGGCCGCCGGGCAGACGATCAAGGTGGTGGGGAGCGGGCACTCGTTCACCGACATCGCGTGCACCGACGGGAGGCTGCTCTCGATCGACGGACTCGATCGCGTCACATCGGTGGACCGTGCGGCCGGGACCGTCACCGTCGAGGCCGGCATCACGATCGCGCGGCTCAACCACGAGCTCGCCGAGCGCGGGTTGGCCCTCACCAACCTCGGCGACATCGACCGTCAGACCATCGCGGGCGCGACGGCGACAGCGACCCACGGCACCGGCGCGGGCTTCGGGGGGCTCGCGACGTTCATCCGCGGGCTCGAGATCGTCGCTGGCGACGGCGAGGTCCTGCGGTGCTCACCCCACGAGGAGCCCGAGCTGTTCCACTGCGCCAGGGTCGGCCTGGGTGCGCTCGGCGTGGTCACCCGGATCACACTCGCCTGCGAGCCTGCGTTCACGCTCCGGCACGAGGAACGGCCGGGGCGCCTCGACGAGGTGATCGCCGACCTCGACTCGCTCGTGGATGCCCACGACCACTTCGAGCTCTACTGGCTCCCGCACACCGAGACGTGCTCGCTCCTCGCCAACGACCGGGTCGACGAGGAGCCGCGCCCGAAGAGCGCGTACAAGCGCTGGCGGGCAGAGGTCTTCTACCCGAACTACTTCTTCGGCGCGCTGGTCGGTGCCGGCCGCATCGTTCCCGCCGCGGTCCCGAGGA
>JBKJJI010000060.1:0-4219 GCA_046598115.1 Acidimicrobiia bacterium
TCCCGGCCCGCTCGATCGCGGCCCGCTGCACGGACCCCAGGAGGTGGGCAGGGTGGACGCTGGCGAGCCCGCCGTTGCGTCGGCCCAACGGTGTACGGGCTGCAGCGACGATCACGACGTCGGAGTCGGACAACGGGCGCACAGGGGTCTCCTCGTACGGTTCGGGTAGTGGTCGTGTCGCGCGCGACCTCGGCGCGGATCGTACCGCCCTCTACGCTGACCCGATGCGCCACACCCGACGACGACGGAGCGCCAACGTGCGGGGTCCGACCCTGCGCGTCGTGCTGCTCGTGCTCCCGGCGATGGTCGCGGCCGCATGCAGCAGCGGCGGCGGGGGCTCGTCGACGAGCGCCACCACGACGACCCGTGCGCAGGACACTGCGGGCCCGAAGAACGGCTGCCAGTTCATCGTCGCGGCGACCGGGAAACGGTCCCGGGCGGCGCCGGCGGACCTGCAGTACCTCCAGACTGCCACCGCAGAGCCGACGCCCTGCTACGACAAGATCACCTTCACGTTCGACCACGGCGACGGCCCCGATCTCCCACCCGGGTACACGGTGGAGTACCGGGAGCCACCGTTCATCGAGGGGATTCGGTCGTCGGCCGAAGGCTTCCCCGATGCGAAGGCGATCCTCTACGTCGAGTTCCGGCCCGCGTCGACATCGGACCGCAGGTTCGCCGGCGCAGCGCGACAGACCTACAAGGGGAACCTGCGGCTCACGTTCCCGTCCATCGGCCCGTTCTCCGCGGGTGGTATGGGGCACACGGTGATGGTGGAGTGGCTCGACAAGGCGCCCCCGGCGCTCCCCGAGAGCCTTGCGCCGACGACGACCGCCCCTGGGGTGACCACGACGACCGCAGCGCCGGTGGACGCCCCGGCCGCGACCGCCCCGACGACGACGGCGCCGCCGGTGGAGTTCGTGCCGAACGATCCGGCCGTCACCCGGGTGGTGTGGCTCATCGGGCTCGACTCGAAGCGACCGTTCACCGTGGATGCGGCGAACCAGCCGTCGCGGGTGAGCATCCTGATCATGCGGTGAGCTGCCCCGCGCGGACGATCAGGTCGCGAGCACGATCTTGCCGAGCTTCCCGCCGACGCTGAACCGGTCGTAGGCGGCCTCGGCCTCGGCCATCGGCAGGGTCGCCTCGACCGGGACGCGCACCTCGCCGCGCTCGAGGAGCCCGAGCACCGAGCGCTCGAACCCGCGTGCCACCGCCGCCTTGTCCTCGAGCGATCGGGCGCGCAGCGTCGAGCCGTGGATGCGGCCGCGTCGGCCCATGAGCCCGAGGAGGTCGAGCTCGGCGCGGGCACCGCCGCCCACCCCGATGATCGCGATGCGGCCCCCGGTTGCGAGGTGCTCGACGTCGCCGGCGAGGTTCGGCCCTCCCACGAGCTCGAGCACCACGTCGAATGGTCCGCGCGCGCCGTGCTCGTCGGGTGCGCAGACCTCGACCGAACCACACGCCGCGCCGATCTCCGCGACCCGATCGCGGAGATCGGGGTTGCGCACGGTCGCGACCACCTCGGCGCCGGCGCGTGCTGCCAGCTGCACGCCGGCGATCCCGACGCCGCCGGCAGCACCGTGGACCAGGACCCGTTCCCCGAGGGTCACGCCGCACTGCGTGAACAGCGCGTCGTGCGCCGTGGAGAAGACCTCCGGCGCCCCACCGGCCTCGGGCCACCCCAGCGAGGCGGGGACCGCGAGCGCGAGCCGTTCGTGGACGACGGCGAGCTCCGCCTGTCCGCCGCCGCCGGTCACGGCCATGACGCGATCGCCGACGGCGAACCTGCGCACGTCGGGTCCGGTCGCGACCACCTCGCCGGCGAGCTCGAGTCCGGGGATCGTCGCCGGCGCACCCGCCGGCGCGGGGTACAGGCCCGCGCGCTGGAGCATGTCGGCCCCGTTCAGCCCGGCGGCCCGGACGGCGACGAGGAGCTCACCGGTCCCGGGGACAGGATCCGGGTGCTGGATCCACCGAAGTGCCCCGTCGACGATCGTCACTGCGCGCATGTGGCCATTCGACCACGTGCGCCACCTTCCGGGTGCAGCGGCCTCGGTCGGGCAGGCGGGCGGTACCGTCACGGGGTGCCCGTCGACGCGCTCGGCTTCCTGGACGATGACGGCAACGAGGTGGTGCTCGATGCCGAGGAGGCCGAGTCGTTGTGGGCCCTGGTGGGTGGCCTCGACGGCGCGACGGTGTCGGCCTGTCCGGGGTGTCGCTGCCGGGTCCTGGCGTGCGTGGCGCTCGTGGATCTCCTCGACGCGGCGCCGCCGCACGCCCGCGCACGCGACCTGGCCGATCTCGCCGACGAAGCCCCGACGCTGCACCTCTACGCGCAGGATCTCGTCTCGGAGTGCCGCCACCGGGCGTGGAGGGACCCGGGTGCCCAGGAGTGGCGCGACGCGCTCGACGATCTTCTCGGGGAGCCGCGCGGGCTCCGGTGATCAGCGCCGGTGGTCAGCGCCGGTGGTCAGCGCCGGTGTTCAGCGGGCGATGCTCGGCCGTTTGAACTCGTTGATGTGGGTGACCGGGAGCAGCGCGAGCACGCGTTCGAGGTCGTCGATGTCCTGACGCTCCATGAGGCGGACGAACGCCGCGTCGTCGCCCTCGATGAAGGTGGGGACACCCCACACACCCCATCGGTCCACCGCCTCGGTGTGCTCCGACTCGAGCGTCTTCAGCGGGCGACCGCTCTCGACCTCGTCGGTGAGCGCATCGGGATCGGCGCCCGCCGCGGCGATCGCCTCGCGGAGCACGGCGACGTCGTCGATCTTGCGGCCGTGGTCGTGGCGGGCGGCGAACAGGGCGAGGTGCACCTCGGGGAAGACCTCGGGGAACGCGTCGCGTGCCGCGATCCCGTAGAGGAGTGCGAGGACCCCGCTGCCCCATCCGGTGGGGTCGCGCTCCCACGTCGTGGGCTCGTCGTCGCCGACGTGGGCCTGGTCGAGCGAGAAGGCGAGGTAGCGCGGTTCGAGGTCGAGCCGTGCGGCGCCGGCCATCAACGTCGCGTTGCCGTTGTACGCGAACGGGCATCGGTAGTCGAAGGTCACGGTGATGGTGCGGGGCATGGCGCTCCTCAGGGTGCGATCCGGCGAGCCGCTGGCGCAAGCGCGAGACCGAGCGCAGCGCCAGCCACGACGTCGGACGGGTGGTGGAGGCGGACGTACACGCGGCTGCACGCAACGAGCCCGGCGAGCGCGAACCACGCGGGTGCCGCGCGACGATGGCCGTGGGAGAGCAGTGCGGCACACATGAACGCGGTCGCTGCGTGCCCCGATGGGAACGACGACGTGACCGGTCGGCGCATCTTGTAGGGGAGCGGCTCGTCGTGCTCGTAGTGGTCGGATGGGCGCCCCCGCCGGAACAGTGACTTCACGAGCCCGTTCGTGATCGCCGACTCGATGCCCAACGCGGCGCTGAAACGTAGTGCGACGCGGGCATCGCGGCGACCGATGGCTCTCCCGATGCCCATCGCGTGCCAGAGCATCCCGTGGTCGGCGGCACTCGACAGGCCGTAGAAGACCCGGTCGAGCATCGGTGAGCGGTGGGGCTCGAGCCACTTCTCGACGGCTTCGTCGAGCGCACGGGCTCGATCGGTCAACGCCATGCCGCGATGCTACCGGTGCTCCCCGGGATCGTCCTCTGCCCCATCCTCGGGCGCGCGTCGCGCGAGGAGCGGACCGTAGGTGTCCGGGCGGCGGGTGGTGAGGAACGGGAACAGCGCGAGCCAGTCGCGACGGGCGTCGAGGTCGAGGTCGACGACGAGCACGCATGGCTCGTCGCGTGGCGCGCGCGCCAGCACCCGGCCGTAGGGGTCGCACACGAACGATGATCCGTAGAACTCGAGCGGACCCTCGGTGCCGACGCGGTTCACGACGACCATGTGGAGCCCGTTCGCGATCGCGTTCCCGGTGATCACGCGCTCCCACAGGGGCTGGGTGTCGAACCCCGGATGGCCGGGTTCGGAACCGATGGCCGTGGGGTAGACGAGCACGTCGGTGCCGGCGAGCGAGTACGCGCGGGCCACCTCCGGGAACCACTGGTCCCAGCAGGTCGGGAACCCGAAGGTCGCAGGACCGATCGGCGCGGGTGGGTAGCCGTCGTCGCCGGGGAGGAACCAGCGGTCCTCGTAGTAGCCCTCGGTGATCGGCAGGTGCGTCTTGCGCGTGCGGGCGAGTAGCGCGCCGTCGGGAGCGACACAGATCGCGGTGTTGAA
>JBKJJI010000324.1:0-2737 GCA_046598115.1 Acidimicrobiia bacterium
CACCGAAGGCCTGGAGCACCTCGGCATCGGTGACCTTCTCGTAGCGAGCCCGGCCGGTGGCGGCGAGGTGGGCGTGCTCCGGACCGATCCCCGGGTAGTCGAGCCCCGCCGAGATCGACTCGGCCTCCATGACCTGACCGTGCTCATCCTGGAGCAGGTACGACTTCGAGCCGTGCACGATCCCAGGCACGCCATGCCCCACGGCCGCGCCCCCCGCCGGTTCCACGCCCACCAGCGCCACGGCGGGCAGCTCGGCGAACCCGGAGAAGAGCCCGATGGCGTTGGACCCCCCGCCGACGCAGGCGGTCACGACGTCGGGGTCGCGCCCGAGGAGCGCCCGGCACTGCTCGCGCGCTTCGTCGCCGATCACCCGGTGGAGCTCGCGGACCATCCAGGGATACGGATGTGGGCCCATCACCGAGCCGAGCAGGTAGTGGCTCGACTCCACCGACGCCACCCAATCCCGCATGGCCTCGTTGATGGCGTCCTTCAGCGTGCGGCTGCCCGACAGGGCCGGCCGGACCTCGGCGCCGAGCAGGCGCATCCGGAACACGTTGAGCGCCTGGCGCTCCATGTCGACCTCGCCCATGTAGACGACACAGTCCAGGCCCAGGAGTGCCGCGGCCGTGGCGGCGGCCACGCCGTGCTGACCGGCGCCGGTCTCCGCGATCACGCGCTGCTTGCCCATCCGCTGCGCCAGGAGGGCCTGGCCGAGCACGTTGTTGATCTTGTGGGAGCCGGTGTGGGTGGGGTCCTCCCGCTTGAGGAAGACGCGCAGGCCGAGCCGGTCCGAGAGCCGGTGGCACTCGGTGACGGGCGTGGGACGCCCCGCATAGGTCGTGAGCAGATGATCGAGCTCGGCGCGGAACTCAGGGGACGCCCATGCGGCGCGGAACTCGGTCTCGAGCTCGTCGAGCGCAGGGACGAGCGTCTCGGGGACGAAGCGGCCCCCGAACTCGCCGAAGCGGCCCAGTCCGGTCGGCTCCGGGCCGCCCGCACTCGGTACGCCCACACTCGGTACGCCCATACTGGGGACGCCGGTCCCGCGTGCGCTCATCGATGGGTGCTCCTGCATCGGCTGGGTGCCAGATGATACGGGTGGTGGGTCAGGTGTCGGACCGGACCTCGTCGACCTCCCAGTCGAACGGCTCGGCGTCGGCGGGGACCCAGCCGTCGGACTCGACCTCGGAGCCGGCACTCCGGGCCTCCTCGAGGAAGCGGGCGAGCTTCCGGGCGTCCTTGCGGCCCGACCCCGGCTCGGTCTCCACACCCGTCGCGACGTCGACGCCCCACGGGCGGACCCGACGGATCGCCGCCGCCACGTTGTCGGGGGCGAGACCCCCCGCGAGCAACAGGCGGGTCCCGGCTGGGGCGCCCTCGGCCAGGGCCCAGTCGAAGAGCTCCCCGCTCCCGGGCGTACCACCGTCGAGGAGCACGACGTCGGCGGGGCCACGGGCGCTCCCCTCGATCGCGGGGTCGCCGGCCCGGAACCCCTGGATCAGGAACGGGACCCGGGTGCGGACCCAGCGCACCTCCGACAGCGGCTCACGACCGTGCAGCTGCGCACCGCCGAGGCGGAGGCCGTTCACGATCTCGGCGACGCGCTGGGGGCGCTCGTCGCGGAAGACCCCGATCGTGAGCGTCTCCGGCGGGAGCCGGTGCACGATGTCGCGGACATCGCCGACAGTGACGAGCCGCGGACTGCCCGGTGCGAACACGAAGCCGATGGCGTCGGCCCCGAGCGCGACCGCGAGGAGCGCGTCCTCCTCGTTCGTGACGCCGCAGATCTTCACGAACATGCGTACGACCGTATCGGAAAGCGTCCCGGGCCCAGCGACCAATACAATCAGCGCCGCCCATGTCGAGCGCCGTGTCCGACACCCAGACCGAAGTCATCCCGGCGCCCGTGCCGACGCCTTCCCTCGACGCGCCCCGACCGGCGCTCTGCGGGACCCACCGGTCCATGGCACTCGGGGGCTACCTCGCAGCGACGGCGATCGCGGTCGCTGCATCGGGCGGTCTCCCCACCCGCCCCTACGTCCTCTTCTGGTGCATCGGGCTGGCCTTCGTGGCGTCGTGGCGCAACACGCACCCCGTCGCCCGGGTCGTCTACGACTGGCTCCCGCTCCTGGTGATCGTGGCGGGCTACGACCTGGTTCGCAGCCGAGCCGTCGACCTGGTCCCGAGAGCCGTGACCGAGCCCCAGCTCCATGTCGACGAGTTCCTCTTCGGCGGCACCGTCCCCACCATCTGGTTGCAGGACCGACTGGTCGACGGCGGCACCCCGCACTGGTGGGACTACCCGGTCTGGCTGATGTACCTCTCGCACTTCGTCGTCACCCCGGCCGTTGCGGTCTGGCTGTACGTCCGTCATCGGGACTGGTTCCACCGGTACGCCCTGCTGATCCTCGGCGTGTGCCTCGCCGGGTTCGCCACCTACTTCATCCTCCCCGCAGTCCCGCCCTGGCTCGCGAGCCGCGAGGGCGCGCTGGCACCCACGACGCGTGTCGTCCATGCCGTCTGGGAGCATCTCGGGATCGGGTCGGTCGCGAACGTCTTCAACGGCGACGCGAAGGTCGCCAACCCCGTCGCGGCGCTCCCGAGCCTGCATGCCGCCTGGCCCTTCATGACCTTGCTGTTCCTGTGGCGCAAGGTCGGCCGGTGGCGGTGGCTGCTCGTCGCGTACAACGCGGCGATGGTGTTCGTGCTCGTGTACGGCGCCGAGCACTACATCAGC
>JBKJJI010000054.1:0-5388 GCA_046598115.1 Acidimicrobiia bacterium
CTCGGTCTGGCGGCCAAGGATGGCTGAGCGCTCTGCTCCGATCAGGGTGGCCGTGGTGTTCGGCTCGTCGAGCGCGGTGTCCGGGTGCTCGTGGTACTCCCGCCGGGCGTGACGGGAGACGCAGCCGTCAGTGTCGGTGCCGCAGCGTTCGTCAACGGCGCCACGGTGGACGAGGCCGAGCTCGTCTGCGGACCGTCCAGTCGCACCTCGACCGGATCCGGGCCAAGACCGGGCGGCGCCGGCGTGCCGAGCTGACCCGGCTCGCGTTCGAGCTCGGTGTGGCACCCCGTGGAGTCGATGCTCCGGGGTGATCGTGCTCGTCCGATCGGGATGGGATACTCGGGGCCTTCGCTCCTCACCTTCGAGAGAGGTCATCGATGCTGCGACGCTCGACCGCCATGCGCACGTTCGTCTGTCTGCTTGCGATCACTGGTGTCAGCGGGGGTGCGCTCGCCGCTGCGGGCGCCGCCGTTCCCGGGAAGCCGCTTCCCGTCAAGACCTGGCGCAAGGTGGTCAACGACATCTGTCGTCAGAGCGAGATCCTCTTTGGCGACATCTCCGACGAGGTGTTCGCCGCGCTCCCGCCCGATGAGCAGCCGAGCCTCGAGCTGATGACCACCTACGTCGAGCAGATCGAGCCCGTGATCCAGCAGCAGATCGACTCGATCGATGCCCTGGAGGAGCCGACGAACCTCAAGAAGAAAGTCACCCGCCTCCTCGCGACCACCCAGGACGAGCTCGACGCGCTCGTCGCCGATCCCGCGAACGGGTTGGAGGCCAACCCGTTCAGCGCTACCGAGCTGGCGTCGAAGAAGCTCAAGCTGAAGCAGTGCTCGTAGGTGTCTGAGGAACAGACGTATCGCGTCAGCGAGCTCGACCAGGCGATCGCCCAGGCGCTCGCTGACGCGTTCCCGCGCAAGGTCTGGGTGCGGGGCGAGATCGCGCAGTATCGGGCGTCGGCGAACGGGCACGTCTACTTCGACCTCGTCGAGAAGGACGAACGCGGGGGTCACGTCCGCGCCAAGCTCTCCGTCGCGCTGTTCCGCAAGGACCGTCAGGGCGTCAACCGCACGCTGCGCGCGGCCGACGTCGCGCTCGCCGACGGTGTCGAGGTCAGGATCCGCGCCCGGATCGACTTCTACCCGGCCGGTGGGCGCCTGCAGCTCATCATGGATGCCGTCGACCCGGTGTTCACGGTCGGGAAGCTGGCAGCCGAGCGTGCCCGCGTCCTGAAGGTGCTCGCGGCCGAGGGGCTGCTCGGTCGGCAGCGGGAGCTGGCGTTGCCTCTCGTGCCACTCAGGGTCGGGCTGGTGACGAGTGGGGGGAGCGCGGCGTACCACGACTTCGTGGCCGAGCTCGGGGCCACGGGCCACGCATTCCGCATCGTCCTTGCCGACGTGCGGGTGCAAGGTCAGAGCGCTGGGCGTCGGATCGTGTACGGCCTGCGGTCCCTCGGTGCACTCGATCTCGACGTGGTCGTGGTCGCTCGGGGCGGGGGAGCACGCAGCGACCTCGCCGCGTTCGACGACGAGCTGGTCGCTCGCGCCATCGCGGCGTGCCCGGTCCCCGTCGTCACCGGCATCGGCCACGAGGTGGACCGAACGATCGCCGACGAGGTGGCGCACACCTGTGCGAAGACGCCGACGGCTGCGGCAGGCGTGCTCATCGAGGCGGTCGACGACTTCAGCTCCGTCCTCGGGAGGATCGCCCATCGGGTGTCACTCCGGGCGCGCGGGGCGTGCACGGTCGCGCGGCGCGACCTCCTGGCGCGGTCCACGCGTGTGCGGCGCACTGTCCCCGTGGTGCTCGACCGGGAGCGACGGACGATCGACGGTCGCCGGCGACGGGTCGTGGAAGCCGGTGGCCGACGCGCACGCGACGCGTCGGCGCGGGTGGCGGGCGCACAGCGCGCGATCACGACGTCCGCGGTGCGAGGACTTCGTGAGGAGTCCCGGCGGCTCGAGGCGGCGGAGGATCGTCTGCGGGCGCTCGATCCTCGCCGGGTCCTCGAGCGGGGCTACACGATCACGCGCACGAGCGAGGGGAAGACTGTCCGGCGTGCGGCTGACGCGCCCGTCGGCTCCGTTCTCGACACCGAGACCGGCGACGGTACGGTCCGGAGTCGCGTCGAGGGACACCAGGGCGGGCCGGGCCCGCGTGAGGAAGGCACGACATGAGTGGAGACGGACCCGGCTACGCCGAGGCGCTCGCGGAGCTCGAGGTGATCCTCGAGGAGCTCGAGGGCGACGACCTCGACGTCGATGTGCTGGCTGATCGGGTGCGGCGCGCCGGCGAGCTGCTCGCCGTGTGCCGGAAGCGCATCGAACGTGCGCAGGCCGACGTCGACACGATCGTGACCGAGCTCGACTCCTTCGCAGGTCCGGAGGATCCCGGCGACCACTGAGCCCGCTCGGGCGGCTATGCCGCCGCGAGTGCTTCGACGGCGCCGGAGAGCGCGTCGTCGAACGGCCAGTTCCCCTCGACGTGTCGGTTCCCTTCCACCTGCATGTCGTAGATCCACCACAGCTGGTAGATCCCGCAGGTGAGGATCGTCGCGATGATGCGCCCCGCGTAGTTGTGCTTCCCCTTCACCCTCGATGGGTCGGGAACCGGGAGTGCCCATCCGAGCCGCGCGTAGATCGTCGCGAGGTCCACCTCGAGCGCGCCTTCCGTGCGGTCGTGGGTGTCGAGGTCCTGGTCGATGAACACGAACCCGACGATCTGCGCCAACCCGGAGGCAAGCACGGCGATGACGACCCAGATGACCGGGTCGCGGAACTCGGTCGTCTGGCGCTGCATCGTCGCGAGGTGGGTGGCGTTGCGTTCGAAGACCGGGCGGAGCTCCTCGGCGAAGCCCTGCGCCTCCGCCTGCTCCCACGCGTAGGTGTTCGCGGCATCGAGGAGCTCGTATCGACGGCGCAGGTGGTCGCGGTCCCGCCGCATCAGCTGGTAGAAGAGGTAGAGGCCGAAGATCCCGCAGGTGAGGATCGTGAGCGCGACGTTCCAGCCCGGCCCGGTGAACACGATGTCGGACTCGGCCCTCCTTGCCGACGCGGACCGGACCCGTTCGAGTGCCGACGCCGGCGGCGCGGCCCAGCCGCCAGGCGGAGGTGCTGGCGGAGACGGCGGTGGGCTGGCCGGGGTCGTGTCGTCGGGAGGTGGCGGTTGGCTCGTCATGGCCCCACGGTACGCGTCGGGAGCGCCTCGGGCTCGCTGCGCCGGCCCGCTGCGCCGGCCCGCTGCGCCGGCCCGCTGCGTAGGTGGGGAGGAACACCTAGTGTCCTGACGCATCGGCGTCATGGCCCGGCTGGGCCCGCCGGTGGGAGGAGGTCGAACGCCGGTGCCACTCGTCCTCGGCGTCGCCTCGTCGCACCAGGGGGTACGTGTCGAGCTGCGCGACTCCGACGACGGTCGCGTGTACGGGAGTGGGAGTGCCGCCGTCCCCGCCGATGCGGTCTCCGCGGTCGAGCAGGACCCGGCGCTCTGGTGGCAGGCGCTGGTCGACGCACGCCACGCCGCCGGTGGAGCGCTTGGGATCTCGGCGATCGCCGTCGCCGCGACCGTGCCCGGGCTCGTGGTCGTCGACGGCAATGGACGCCTGTTGCGACCGGCGCGTCTCTCCGGCGCACGAGGTGCTGCCACCGACGCCCGGGCGCTGGTCGAGCGGCTCGGCCCGGACGACTGGTGCGTCGCGACGGGCTCGGTCCCGGACGCGGCATCCGCGATCGCCCAGCTCTCCTGGCTCCGTCGCAGCGAGCCCGAGGCGTTCGCGCGCGTCGCCGGGCTCCTCGCGCCCCCCGACTGGCTCACGTTCCGTCTCGGGCGTCGAGCCGTCACCGACCGTGGCGCAGCGTCGACGACGGGCTACTGGTCGCCGCGCGAGGAGCACTGGCGGACCGATCTCCTCGCGTTGGTCGACGACCAGAAGGACTGGGGGGCGTGCCTGCCGCGCGTGCTCGCGTCCGGCGAACCGGCGGGCGACCGTGAGGGGGTGCTGATCGCGCCGGGGACGGGCGACGTCATGAGCGCAGCGGTGGGTCTGGGACTCGCGCCGCACGACGTCGGGGTGCTGCTCGGGTCGGGTGGTGCGGTGTTCGCACTGCGGGAACGTCCGACCGAGGACCCCACCGGCGCGGTGCGTGGCTTCGCGGGAGCCACGCAGTTCCTGCCGTGTGTGCGGCCGGTCGCCGTGGACGAGACCATCGCGTCGTACGCGCGCCTTCTCGGCGTCGAGCGTGCCCACTTCGATCGCCTCGCGCTCCACGCGCCGCCCGGTGCGAACGGGCTCGTGTTCGTCCCGCCGTCGCGCTCGGGAGGCCAGGGCTCGCTCGTCGACATCCCCGACGACGTGACCCCCGAGCTGATCGCCCGCGCCGTGCTCGAGGGTGTCGCGTGCTCCGTGCTCGACGCACTCGACGACCTTCGTGCCGCGGATGTGCCGATCGGCGGCACCCTCTCGCTCGTCGCCGACGCGAGCCCGTCGAGGGCGTTCGCACAGATGCTGGCGGACCTTGCCCAGCGGCCGATCTCGGTCCCGAAGGGTGATCGGGTCGCGACCGGGGCCTGCGTGCTCGCGGCCTCCGTGGCGACCGGCCGTCCCGCCGACGAGATCGCCGCGGCGTGGGGGCTCGGCGAGGCCCGTGTGTTCGAGGCCGACCAACGGGTCGCCGGGCCCGCGGTTCGCGCGACGGTTCGGGACGCGTGGTCCCGCGTCCGCGGTGGGGACGAGGTCGTCTAGCTCGTCGGAGGGGAACCGGAGTCGACGGCGCGTGCCCGCCGACGGCGGTGCCACGCCAGCCCACCTTCGAGCGCCGCGAGGATGGCGTCGTTGTCGCGCGAGATGCGGCCGTGGACCCAACGCTCCAGGCCGAGCCGACGGAACCATGGGTTGAAGGCCTCGTAGGTCTCTTCGAAGTGCACGCGGGTCCGCCCGTCGCCGAGATCCTCGAGACGCGTGTGACCGGTCGCGCGCGACCACAGGGGCTTGCCGACCGCGTCGTAGCGCCACGACTCGAGCGGCTCGACCTCGGTCAGCCACTCCCATGACTGCCCGACACCACCCGAGCCGAGGATCCATGGGACCGGGAAGTGGCAGTGCCGTACGAGGCCCTCGCCGACCTCGTCGCCGGGATGGAGGATGTCGATGCGCGTGGCGACGTCGCGAGGTTGTGGCCGGTCGTCGGCGCGGTACCAGAACAGCTCCCAGACCTCTTCCCGGGGAGCGTCGACATCGATCGAGAAGGTGTGTTGCTGCATCAGGAAGCTGCTGTCCCATAGATCTCGCAGAGACAGAACTCGTTCCCGCCCGGGTCGTGCATCACCTGGAACCGCCCGTCGTCCTCCGCGACGATGGCGCCCTCCGCCGTCGCACTCGGGGCGACCGCGGTG
>JBKJJI010000259.1:0-7743 GCA_046598115.1 Acidimicrobiia bacterium
CATGATCGCGAAGATCCCGAGGAGCACGTGACCCGCGGTCATGTTCGCGAACAGTCGGACCGCCAGCGAGAAGGGTCGAACGAGGTACTTGGAGAAGAACTCGATCGGGACGACGAGGAACTTCAGTGCGAATGGCACCCCCGGAGGGTTGATGTTGGAGAAGAAGTACTTCGGGCCCTGCTTGACGAACCCCGTGATGATGAAGGTCGCCCAGCTGACGAGTGCCAGGAACAGCGGGATCGCGAGCCGTGAGGTCGCCGGGAAGTAGATGCCCGGCACGATCGACCAGATGTTGATGAAGAAGATCCAGAAGAACATCGACGCGAAGAACGGCGTCCACTTCTTCCCCTCGTCGCCCATCGCGGCGATGCTGATGTTCTCCTCGATCGCCTCGTAGCCGGCCTCCGCCACGTTCTGCACGCCGGTCGGCACGAGCGCCTGACGACGGCTCCCGAACCAGAAGAGCCCGATGCACATGATCGTCGAGACGAACGCCATCGCGGCGGTCTTGTTGAACTCGAGGATCGTGTGCTCGTTGAAGAGGCCCTTCCAGACGAAGAGCTCGTTGATGTTCGGCAGCAGCTCAGCGATGAACACGTTCACCTGTTCACTCCTGCGTGCGTGCTGGGCCTGGGCTTGAGGCCAGGCGAGGCCAACGAGAGGGAGATCGAGCGCATCTCCCAGAACAGGAGACCGAGGTAGCCGGCGACCAACGTGATGCAGAAGACCGGCCAGTCGACGATATCGAGTGCCTTGATCCCGACTCCGATCGCAGTCACGACCACGAGTCGCCCGATGAAGCTCATCATCGCGACGCCCATCAGCAGCTCGGGCGTGCGCCGGGCCGTCCAGCCGAGCAGCGCGGCCGATCCCAGGAAGTTCACGACGACCACCGCGAAGGCGAGCGCCACCGCGGCGCCGGCGTCGACGCCGCGCCAGGCACCGATGCCGACGATCAGGACCGGCGCGACGATCGCGGCCTTCTTGGCGAGGTCGCGGGCGATGCGGGACTCGATCTCGACGGGCACGGCGGTCATGCGCGCCCCGCCCGCTTGATCGAGAGGATCCGGGTGGAGCCCTGCCGAGTGGAGACGGCGCGGGACGGCGTGGAGCGGGCGATCGTGGCCGCGGCGACGGTCGAGCCGGCGCGGCGGGTCCACGGCTTCCCGGCGTCGTGGTCGGCCATCCGTCGCTCGTAGCGGTAGTACGCCGACGCGAACGCGCCGAGCACACCGAGCACCCCGCCCACGAGGAGGAACAGCGGGCGTGTGCCCGCCCGGGAGTCGATCCAGGCGCCGAGCACGCCGAAGAGGACGATCTCCATCACCATGGCGACGGCGTGACTCAGCGCGTCGTTGTTGGATCCTGGGGCTCCTTGCCACCGGAGCGACTTCACCGACGCCGCGCTCCTCGCTCGACCCGGGGGCGCGCCCGAAGCTGCGGACGCGCTTGTGAATGTTTTCGCAAAGTACCCGGCGCCCCGGGGAACGGTCAACTCGGGGCCGTGGGCTCCTCGTGCGGGACCGGATCCTCGACCACATTCTTGGGCGATTCCTCGGGCGGATCCTCGGGCGCATCGTTGCCCCGGACGCTCGGGTGGAAGTACGTGAAGAGGAGGAGCGCCAGGCCGGCGAGCGCGATGGGCACGAGCGCGTTGCCGCGGTTGGTGTAGGTGGGGATCAGGGCCGCGGCCGACGCGAGCGTGGTCCAGATCCACAGGATCGCCACCGTGCGGCGCGGACCGTGGCCGAGGCGCATGAGACGGTGGTGAAGGTGCTCCCGGTCGGCCTGGGAGATCGACCGACGCCCGGCGGCGCGGCGCAGGAACGAGAACGCGGTGTCGACGAGCGGCACCGCGAGGATCACGACGGGGATGAGCAACGGGGCGAAGAAGAAGTAGGTCTGGCCGCTGAACTGGTCGGCGGTCCGCCCGCCCATCGTGATGGTCGTGACCGCCAGGAGCAGCCCGAGGAACATCGCGCCGGCGTCGCCCATGAAGATGCGGGCCGGGTTGAAGTTGTGGGGCAGGAACCCCACGCACACGGCCACCGAGATGACCGCGATCAGCGGTGCGATGTTCGAACCGTCGATCAGCCCCGCCTTGAGCAGGCGATCCGAGTACAGGAAGAGCGCGGAGCCAGCGATGATCACGATCCCGGTCGCGAGGCCGTCGAGCCCGTCGATGAGGTTCATCGCGTTGGCGAGGATCACGACGGTGACGACGGTGACGAATGCCGCCATGTCGGGCGCGAGCACCACGTAGTCGAGGCTCGCGAACGGCACGCGGAAGTAGAGCATCGTGATCCCGAACAACGAGAGCACACTCCCCGCGAGCACCTGCCCGCCGATCTTCGCCGGTGGCGAAACGTCGCGGACGTCGTCGAACGCGCCCACGACGAACATCACGCCGGCCGCGAGGACGAGGCCCACCGGTTCGGACGACGAGTCGAACATCTCCCGGAACTGGTCGAGCTGCGACGCGGTGGCGAGCGCCGCACAGAACCCGAGGAACATCCCGGCACCACCGAGAGAGGGCGTCGGGTAGGTGTGCACGGATCGGGGCCCCGGCATGGCGATGGCCCCGACGCGCGGCGCAAGCCG
Source organism: Acidimicrobiia bacterium (assembly GCA_046598115.1). GTDB lineage: Bacteria > Actinomycetota > Acidimicrobiia > IMCC26256 > PALSA-555 > DASUAO01. The sequence continues at coordinate 2,602 of JBKJJI010000259.1, forward strand.
GCGGACGACGAACGTGACGAAGAACGTGGTGATCGCACCGACAGCGCCGACGGTCAGGTAGCCGACCATGTCAGACCCTCGGGCCCCGGGCCTCCACGCCGGCCGCCTCGCCGACCGGGCTCACCCGAGCTCGGGGTACGGCACGAACTTCGAGCAGAGCCGGTGGACCGTGTCGAGCACCTCGGACGCGACCTGCTCGTCGTCGGGGGCGCGCAGGACCCTCGCGATGAGCGACGCCACCTCCCCCATCTCGGCCTCGACCATCCCCGCTGTCGTGACCGACGCGGTCCCCAGACGCAGACCGCTCGTGACGAACGGCTTCTCCGGGTCATTCGGGATCGCGTTCTTGTTGCAGGTGATCCCGGCGCGGTCGAGCGCCTCCTGGGCGACCTTGCCGTTGACACCGAACGGCCGCAGGTCGACGAGCATGAGGTGGTTGTCGGTCCCGCCCGAGACGATGCGGAAGCCCTCCTCGACGAGTGCCTGCGAGAGCGCGCGTGCGTTGCGGACGATCTGCGCCGCGTACTCGCGGAAGTCGGGCTGGGCTGCGAGGTGGAACGCGACCGCCTTCGCCGCCACGACGTGCATGAGCGGGCCACCCTGCAGGCCGGGGAACACGGCCTTGTCGATCGCCGCCCCGTACTGCTCGCGGCTCAGGATCGCGCCGGCCCGCGGCCCACGCAGCGTCTTGTGCGTCGTGAAGGTCACGACGTCGGCGAACGGGACCGGCGACGGGTGCGCCCCGCCGGCGATGAGCCCGGCGATGTGCGCCGCGTCGACCATCAGGAGCGCGCCCACCTCGTCGGCGACGGCACGGAAGGCCGCGAAGTCGATCTCACGCGGGTAGGCGGTGGCCCCGGCCACGATGAGCTTCGGCTGGCACTCCCGGGCGATCGCCGCCATCCCGTCGTAGTCGAGCAGCTCGTCGTCGTTGAGCCCGTAGCCGACGAAGTCGTACAGCTTGCCGCTGAAGTTGACACCCGTGCCGTGCGTGAGGTGGCCCCCCTGGTCGAGGGGCATACCCATCACCCTGTCGCCCGGGTCGAGCAGCGCGAAGTACGCAGCCATGTTCGCGTTCGCGCCGGAGTGCGGCTGGACGTTGGCGTGCTCGGCGCCGAACAGGTCGCAGGCCCGACGCCGCGCGAGCTCCTCCGCCTCGTCGACGACGAGGTTCCCGCCGTAGTAGCGCTTCGCGGGATACCCCTCCGAGTACTTGTTGGTGAGCACGGAGCCCTGTGCCGCGAGCACGGCCGGCGACGTGAAGTTCTCGGACGCGATCAGCTGGAGCGTCGTGTTCTGTCGCTCGACCTCACGCCGGATGATGTCGGCGATGACCGGGTCGGACGCGGCGAGGGCTTCGGAAGGATCGCGCATCGCGGAAGTGTACCGAGGGGTCGGTCGCTCGATCCGCGGCTCAGCGACGCCGCAGCCCACTCGCGAGCCTCCCGAGCACAAGGCGGCTCCACACCACGCGAGCCTTGCACCGGTCGAGCCAGATCCGCCGGCCCGGAGGGGTGGGGTGCAGCCCGCGGTCCCGGAGCCAGCCGTTGACCTGGTACACCCGTCCGGCCCGGACGAGCTCTTCCGGCCTCCACGTGACCGAGATCGAGATCGACACCTCGTCGTGGTTGTGCACCAGGTGGAGGTCATCAGCGGGGATGTACGCACCGTCGCCCGGGCCGAGCTCGTATACGGCCGGGTCGGCCGGGAGCGACGAGGCCATGATGCCGTCGACCCGGTAACACCGCTCGAGCTCGCGATGGCGCGCATCGTCGCTCGGGAAGCCGCCGGTGACGAGCCGCTTCGCGCCGCGCACGTGGAGCAGGAAGTTGTGCTCCGGATCGCGGTGACTCGGGCTCGTGGTGGTTGCGCCGCTGAGGAAGAGGTAGCTCTCGCGCGTGCCCATCGGCGGGACGAGGGCCGCAATCGGGTCGAGGAGCTCGTCCATCAAGGCGCGGTACTCGGGAGCCGTCTCGATCCGATGGAACCCGACCCACGTCCGGTTGTGCTCGATCCCCCGGATCAACTCGATCACCGTTGTCCGCTTGGCCGTCGGGCCTCCCTTGCCGTCCGGGCACAGCTCGGGGAGGCCGGCCTCGAAATGCTCGAGCTGGGACTCCGGGAGCGCCCGCGCCAGGTCCTCGATCGCGTCAAGGGTGAGCAGCGGGTGGCCGACGAGATCGTGGCGGACCGCCAACGAGCGGCGGTCGTAGCACAGCTGGAACTCGGCGGGATCGAGATCGATCGCGGCTCGCGTCCAGGCGCCGGGCGCGTTCGTCATGTCCCAACGATAGGTGTCGGCGATCACCGCGGCGCGGACGGCCTCAGCCCCTCCGGACCCGCCGCGGGAGGAGGCGACGGGCCGCGAGCCGGCTCCACACCACCCCGCTCTTCAGTCGATCAACGACGCGCGACCGGCCCGGCGGACGCGGGGAACGTCCGCGGGCGCGCAGCCAGCCGTTGAGCTCGTAGACCCTCCCGAGCCGGACGACGTCGCGCGGGCGCCACGTCACCGAGAACGAGATCGAGACCTCGGGACCGTTCTCGACGAGGTGCAACGCGTCGGTCGGGAGGTACACCCCGTCGCCGGGACCGAGGGTGTACGTGATCGGATCGATCGCCGCGAGCTCCGAATTGCGGCCGTGTGCCCGGTAGACGCGTTCCAACGAGCGGTGCTTGGCTTCGTCGTCGGGGAAGCTGCCGGTCGAGAACTGCTTGGTGCCGCGCACCTGGAGCAGGAAGTTGTGCTCGGGATCGCGGTGCCACGGTGTGATCGACCCGGTGCCGCTGAGGAAGAGGAACGCCTCCCGCTCCCCCATCGGCCCCACGATCGCGGCGATCGGATCGAGCAGCCGATCGAGGAGCTCGCGGTATTCCGGTACCCGGTGCACGTAGCGGAAGACCATCCAACAACCGTTGTGCTCGATGCCGCGGACGACGTCGAGCGGGTGGGTGTCGAGCGCGGGTGCAGTCGCGTCCGGATCGAGCCGGGGGCTGGTGCCGACGTTGTGCTCGACGAGCCCGGGCGGGAACCCCTCAGCGAGTACCGCGATCGCGTCGAGGGTCAGCATCGGGTGCGCCGCCAGGTCGTGACGAACCGCCAGCGACCGGACGCCGCGACTCTCCTCGAACGCGCTCCGGTCGAGTCGGATCCTCGGCTCGGTGGAGCCCATCATTGACTCGTCCGCGCGCGCATACGGGCGCGGATGACCGGCACGCAGCGCGCGATCGCGCGTCCCACCCCGTCGTAGGGGATCAAGAGCGCCGAGATCGATCGCCGGTCGGGGAGCATCCGGTTCGCGAAGTCGTTGTCCGGGGCGGCGCAGCTGTCGACCATCACGAGTGTGGGGTCCGCGTCGAACCACTCCAGGACGTCGGCGATGAGCTGGGTCCCTGGGGAACGGGTGGCGACGGACTCGTCGAAACCCATCTTCCAGAGGAACGCGATGTCGCCTGCGCGAAGGATGCAGACGGCTGCGGCCATCCCGGTGGGGGTCTCGAGCGCGAGCAGGTGGAAGCGTCCCCGGGACGCGAACCCCTCCACGAGCTCGCGCACAAACGCCTCGCTCGCGGGATCGGCGGCCAGCGCCGACGACGCGCGCCCCTTCCAACCCGAACGCTCGAGTGCGAGGAACTGCGTGATCGCATCGCCGTCGCCCGACACGTCCCGTGTCACTGCGACGCCGCCCCGCTCCGCTGCGAGGAGGCGTCCACGTCGGCTCATCTCACGTCGGTGTCGACCATTGAGCGCGCGACTGAGCGACGGCGCGACACCGTCGGTCCGCCGAATCACGGCGCGCTCGGCCGTCTCGTATGCACCGATTGCGCGGCCGGTGAGCGACCGACGCATCGAGTCGGCCACGGGGCCGTCGCCGGCCATCCGTTCGAACGCGGCGAACCGGATCGTGGAGGAGGCCAGCACATCACTGATCGCCCGCCAGGAACGCTCTCCCACCGCCGGATCAGGGTCGAGCAGTGGCGTCGCCAAGAAGCAATGGGGGTGGATCCAGGTCGAGACCGAGCGCGCGGGGATCTTCCGCCAGCGCGCGGTCGCGATCACCGGAGCCGCGAAGGAGAGGTCGGATCCATCCCACGCCATGAGGAGATCGATCGACGCGTCGGGGCAGTGCCGGGCGGCCGGGAGCACGAACTCCGGCTCGAAGAACGGGTTCGGCTCCGTGGCGCGCGCCGCCAGTGCACGCCACGCGTCGATGTCGGACGGAGAGAGGTCCCGCAGGCGCGCGACCCGAGCGTTCACCACTTGGGGACGATAAGTCGGCAGAATGGCCGAGTGGCGGACACCGATCAGCAGGGCGCCACACGACCCGGGGCTGCACCCGATCTCGAGCCGAGCCCGGTGAGCAATCCTCCCGCCGATCTGTCCGCGGATCTGGCCGATGCGTCCGAGGCCGCTCGCGGTGTGATCGATGAGTCGGTGCACATCCGCGGCGGCCCCCTCGTCCTGGCAGTCGCGACCCGCATCGGGGCCCAGGCGCCGGAGCCGGTGCTCGTCCACGGGTCGCTCCCGACCGTCGCCCGCGACCTCGACTTGCTCGTCCCCGACGACTCGATGGCGACCCTCGGTCGCGCGCTGTCCGGCGCCGGGTTCGCGCGCGACGGCGAGGACTGGGTCCTGATCGAGGACCTGGGCGCCGTGGCGGTGACGCTCACCGCGGCCACGGAGTGGGCGCTCCCGGAATCGGCGCTCGACGACCTCTTCGCGGCCGCGCTCGGCATCACGGGCCACCCGGGCCTCGTGCGACCAGCCCCGCACCACGACCTGCTGGTGCTCGCCCGACGATTATCGGGCCACCCGGGACCCCTCCACCGCCGACACCTGGACCGGATCGGCGCGGCGACCACCTCCGACCCGAGCGCATGGGACCGCGCCGCGGTCGACGCCACGACGTGGCGCTGCGAGACGGCACTGACCGTCCTGCGGGCCGCGTGGGGGTCGTACGGCCGCGTCCGGCGCCGCACCGCGCTCGGCGTCCGCGCCGAGGCCCTCCGATGGGATGGACGGAGCCGGTTGTCGGCCCTCGCGCGCGCCGCGGTCTCGTTACGGCCCCGACCGGTGCGGCGCGTCCGCGACCGACGGCACCGTGGCGCGGTGATCGCACTGTCGGGCATCGACGGCTCGGG
>JBKJJI010000300.1:0-9569 GCA_046598115.1 Acidimicrobiia bacterium
GCCGAGCCGTACGCCGCGGCGCTCGCCGGTGTGGCGCAACGGATCACCGACGCGACCCCGAAGCTCTCCGACCGCGAGGGTGTCGCCGCGGCCCAGGCGGTGCGCTTGGCCGCGGCCCGTCTGGGTGCCATCCGCCGCTTCCAGACGCCTGTCGAGGGCGAGGTGATCTGGATCTCGGGTGGGGACCGGCCGTCGCTGCAGCTGGCACCGGTTTCGGTCGGGCCGCGCTTGGCGCCGTTGCTGTTCGCCTCGGTACCGGTGGTGATGGTCTCGGCGACGCTGGGTCCGGGCGCGCGCTTCGAGCCGCTCGCGCACAACCTCGGGCTCGACCCCGACGCAACGCCTGGCATCGTGGCGGCTCGCCCGAATGCAGGGAAGCCCGATGCAGGGGAGCCGGATGCAGGGAAGCGGGAAGAAGGGAAGCCCGATGACGCGGGTCCGGACGACCCGGATCCCGAGAACGGTGAGCGGTTGGGGCTCGGGTACGAGGCGCGGCGGATGCCGTCGCCGTTCGATCTGCGCGCCCAAGGGATGCTGTACGTGGCGCGTCACCTTCCCGACGTGCGCGACGGCGGATGGGCCGACGCAGCGGCCACCGAGCTGTGCGAGCTCGTCGAGGCCGCCGGCGGCCGCGCCCTCGTGCTCTGCACGTCGTGGCGATCGGTGCACGCGTTCGCCGAGTCGCTGCGGGAGGCGACCGACCACGAGGTGCTCGCTCAAGGCGACGACACGACCGCGCGCCTCGTCGAGCGGTTCACGGCCGACGAGACCTCGTGCCTGGTCGCCACGCGGGCCTTCTGGCAGGGGCTCGACGTGCCCGGCCCCGCATGCGTCCTCGTCGTCATCGACCGGCTGCCGTTCGCCCGCCCCGACGAGCCGCTGACGCAGGCCCGGCGGGAGCAGGCCGAGCGGGAGGGCGGCAACGGTTTCCGCGACGTCGACCTTCCGGCCGCCGCGCTCGTGCTCGCCCAGGGGGCGGGGCGACTCATCCGCACCCACGACGACCGTGGGGTCGTCGCCGTGCTCGACCGCCGGCTCGCCACGACCGGCTACCGATCCGTCCTGCTCGACGCCATGCCACCGCTCCGACGGGTGGTCGACCCGGCCGAGGCCCGCGCGTTCCTCGCCACGGCGGCCGAGGTGGTGCCGGAGGTACCCTGATGGGTCGTCAGGGACGGCGATCGAGGGAGGCGAACATGGCCCGAACGTTGCGAGAGCGAGCCGTCGACGTCTCGAACCGCGTCGGGGAGAAGTTCATCCGGTTCCTCGACCGCTACTTCGGGCGTCGGTCCCTCGTCGGTGACCATACGTTCTTCGACCCCGATGCCTTCCCCTGGATCGCCGAGGTGGAGGCGGGTGCGCCGCGCATCCGGGCCGAGCTGGAGTCGGTGCTCCGCCGACACGATGATCTCCCCAACTTTCAGGACATCTCGACCGACCAGGCCCAGCTGACGACCGACGACCGGTGGAAGACCTTCTTCTTCTACGGCTACGGCTTCCAGGCCGGCAACAACATCGACCGGTGTCCGGAGACCGACCGCCTGCTGCAGCGGATCCCCGGCATGACCACCGCCATGTTCTCGATCTTCTCGCCCCACAAGCGCATCCCGCCCCACGGCGGCCCGTACAAGGGCGTGCTGCGCTATCACCTTGCCCTTCAGGTGCCCGAGCCGGCCGAGGGCTGCGGTATCCGGGTGGGTGACGCGGTCCGGCACTGGTCGGAGGGCAAGAGCCTCGTGTTCGACGACACCTTCGAGCACGAGGCGTGGAACGACACCGACGGCACACGCGTGGTGCTCTTCGTCGACTTCAAGCGCCCGCTGTCGGGCTTCGCTCGCATCCTGAACGAGATCGTGCTGAAGGTGATCGGCGTCTCGCCGTTCATCCAGGACGCGAAGGTCCGGCACAACGCGTGGGAGAAGCGCTTCGAGCAGATCCGGAACCAGGCAGCCTGACCACTCGCGCGCCCAGGTCGTCGCCGACGGTGGCTCCGTCAGGGTTGGGGCAGCTGGTCGTGCTCGCGCAGCACCTTGGCGAGGATGTCGGCGGCCTCTTCGAGCAGCAGGTCGTCGTGGTCGACCATCAGGCTGAGGCGGACCAGCCCCATCTCCTTGGTGACGGCGGGCGGGATCACCGGGTTCACGAAGACACCCTTGTCGAGCAGGTCGAGCGCCAGGAGCACGGTCGAGACCTCGTCGAACTTGCGGAGCGGGATCGTGACGATCGCGCTCTCGGCCGGGTTGGTGGGCACGCCACGCGTCTCGAGCATCCCGAGGAACGTCTGGACGCGGGTGGCGAGTCGGGCCACCCGTTCGGGCTCCGCGCGTAGGACGCGCAGCGCCGCGAGCGCTCCGGCGACCGAGCCAGGCGTGTTGGACGCGGTGAAGATGAGCGTGTCCGAAGTGATCTTGAGCAGGTCGATGGCGTCCTTCGGGCCCATGAGCGCGCCACCACACGAGCCCAGGGTCTTCGAGAAGGTGACGGTCACGAGGTCGATGTCGTCGAGCACGCCGTACTGCTCACAGGCGCCCAACCCGCGTGCGCCGAGGACGCCGAGTCCGTGCGCCTCGTCGTCGAGCAGGAACGTGTTCGGTGTCGCGCGACACAGGGCCAGCATCTCGTCGAGCGGGGCCGTATCGCCGCCCATCGAGTACACCCCGTCGACGATGAGTCCCTTGCCCGCCTCGGGGGGCAGCGACGCGAGCACCTTCTCGAGATGGGCGACGTCGTTGTGGCGGAAGCGCTTCATCGTGGCGCCCGAGAGCCGCACGCCGGTGAGGAGGGAGTTGTGGATCTCCTTGTCGACGACCGCGTAGTCCTTGCGCGTGAGGAACCCTGCGATCGCGCTGAGGTTCGCGACGTAGCCGGTGGCGAAGACGAGCGCGTCCTCGGTGCCGTAGAAGTCGGCGAGCTCGGCCTCGAGCTCGCGGTGCAGGCTCAGCGTGCCGTTCAGGAGGCGGCTCCCGGTGACACCGCTCCCGAAGTGGCGCGTCGCCGCGATCGTCGCCTCGATCACGGTCGGGTGGTACGAGAGGCTGAGGTAGTTGTTCGAGCCGAAGTTGATGACCTCCCGGCCCTCGACGGTGAGGCGGGGGGTCGACGCGCTCTCGACCGACTTGTAGTACGGCCAGTAGCCCGCCTCGACTGCCATCCGGTACGGCTCGATCCGGGGGAACGCGTCGAGGCGCTCCGAGAAGAAGCTCACCGGGCCTGGTCCTCGGACAGCTCCTCGCGAGACTGCACCATGTCGTCGGTGTCGGGCTTGACGGCACCTTCCGGGAGGGCCTCCACGACGAGCCCGCAGCCCTCGGGGTCCTCGATCACCTGCTTGAAGCGCCGCAGGCTGAACCACGCGGACAGGCCGTCGTCGGCGCGCTCGTCGTAGGTCCAGCGGACGGTCATCGTGCGCTTCCGGTCCGGCCCGCTCGTCGGGCTCCCGGGCACCGTCACCGGCCGTCCGAGGGAAGAGAAGATCCCGCAGGTGCCGTACTCGTAGAGGTGGTGGAACACCGCGGGCATGCCGAAACTGGCCATGTTGGCGAAGAACGCCGACGCGTACATCGGATCGTGATCGATGTAGCTGCGGGGCAGCATGCCGAGACGGTCGAGGCCCCGGATGGCCGCCATGATGATGCGACGCACGAAACCGGGGAAGACGAACAGCAGGCCCAGCTCCCGATCGACGCGCCTCTCGGCCCCCGCCTTGAAGTCGGCCTGGGTCCGGGCCATCCCGGCGACCATGGCGCCGAACGACTCGTCGGTGTCGAAGCGGCGCTTTACGACGATCATCGGAGCGCCCGTCTCGAGCTTCGCCTTCACGGCATACGAGAACCAGATGCCGTCGCGGTCGTAGAGGCGGCCGCCGGCGACGAAGCGGTGGTTGCTCGGGAACCGCTCGCAGGTCTCCCTGAGGCCCCAGCAGGCCAGGTGGAACACGTCGATGCGCAGCATCGGGTTCGCCTGGTTCCAGGCCCGGATGAAAGCATCGGCCTTGGGGAGGTCGAGGTCCTGCTCGAAATTGACCGCAGCCTCGTTGCGCCCGCGCATGAGGTACGGCATGACGCGCCGGGTCTTCGGGACGTCACGGACGAGCGCCCCGTCGCTTCGCCGCCACCACATGGCCCGACAGACTACCCGTCGGTAGCAACGACGGCCTGGCCCGGTTCAGGGCGTGTAGCCCTCGGGGAGCAGGAACGTCCCGTCGCTGGTGGCGAAGAACACCTGCCACGCGTGGTAGCCGGCGAAGGTCCGGGGATCGGCGAGGAGCACCGACGCGTAGGCCTGCACCGCGGCGACGTACCGGTCGTCGTTGTTGTACGAGAAGAGCGCACGATCCATGTCGGCAGGGCCACCGCGGGACGCGAGGTAGCGCCCCGCGGCCTGGATCGCGTCGTGGTCGTCGGCGATGTCGCCCTCACCGTAGGAGGCCCATGTCTCGGGGATGAACTGCATCGGCCCCTGCGCGCCTGCGCTGCTGAGGCCGTGGATGCGACCCATGCGGGTCTCGACGAGGTGGATCGCGGCCAGGTACGCCCATGGGATGCCGGAGGCGGCCTCGGCCTCGTCGTAGAACGCGCGCAGCGTCGCCGCGTCGAGCGGCCGGTGGATCTCCCACTGCGGGAACGAGGTGGGCAGCGTCTCGCCCGTCAGGCCGGAGAGCGCGGTCCCCGCATCGAGGTTGGCCTGCACGGCGTCGCGCACCGAGGCCGGGACGCCGTCGACGACCCGTTCGGCCCAGCCGGGGTGCGCCGACACCGCGCGGTAGGCGAGCTGCTGCCGCCGACCGAGCGTCGGGTCCGCCGGCGTCGGGGTGCCGGGCGTCGGGGTGCCGGGCGTCGGGGTGCGGGACTCGGAGGTGCGCAGGGCCGTCTCGACCTCGGTCAGCACACGCGTCGCCGCGGCCGCGTTCCGCGGACCGCGCAGCTCCTCGACCGGGACGGGCTCGACTCCGGTCGGCGTCACGCCCGGCGTGGGTGATCCGGTGGGCGGCGTGAGGCTCGTCGCAGTCTGCTCGGCGAGCTGGCCGCCGCCACCGGCACACGATGCCGACGCCAGGGCGACGAGGAGCACCGCGACGATCCGACGCGTGCCGAGGGGGTGCATCACGACAGGATGACACCGGGCGCCCGGCGATCGGCATCCGGGCATCGGCATCGGGCTCCGGGGCTACGCTCCGCGGCATGGCGGAGCAGATCGAGTTCACGAGCAACGGTGAGCAGGCGCCGGGGTACCTCGTCGTACCTCCCGGAGGGACGGGCCCCGGCGTCATCGTGATCCAGGAGTGGTGGGGCCTCGACTCGGGCATCAAGGCGATGGCCGATCGCCTCGCGGAGGCGGGGTTCGTCGCGCTCGCCCCCGACCTCTACCGGGGTGCGCTCGCGGGTCACGACGAGATGGACAAGGCAGCCGAGCTGATGACCGCACTCCCGCCCGACCGGGCGGCACGCGACCTGAGCGGCGCGGTCGACCATCTCGCAGCCCACGACGCGGTCACGGGCGACGGGTTGGGCATCGTCGGGTTCTGCATGGGCGGCATGCTGTCGTTCCTGCTCGCGGCGAGCCGCCCCGACCGCATCCGTGCCGCCGTGCCCTTCTACGGGTTCCCCCAGGGCGACGTCGAACCGGACTGGGCTCCGATGACCGCGGTCGTCCGCGGCCACATGGCCGAGCACGACGACTTCTTCGGACCCGACGCCGCCCGCGCGCTCGAGGAGAAGCTCCAGGGGCTGGGCAAGGACGTGACGTTCACGGTGCACCCGGGGACCGGGCACGCCTTCATGGCGCCGCACAACGCGCTGGGCACCTTCGACGAAGCACTCTCGGGCCAGCTCTGGCCCGAGGTGGTCGCGTTCCTCCACGGCCAGCTCGCCTGATACCGGGCGGCTGAGGACTCGGTCAGAGCGAGGAGGCCGACCCGAAGACGGTGCGGACGCGCTCCTCGAAGTGCTCCAGCGGCAACGTGTCGTAGTCGGGGTCGAACGCCTGCTGGTCCCACTCGTCGGCGAACTGCTCGGCGAGGGCGTACCAGGGCTCGTCGCGATAGGGCTCGCGGGCGTTCGGGTCACCACCGAAGTGGTGGTAGTAGTGCCGGCCCTGGAAGTCCTGGTGGGCGCGGATCATCTCGTAGACCTCGGCCCGCACGTACGGCTTGAGGATCTCGGCCGAGATCTTCGGGTGATTGGGAACGCTCACGGCCTTGCCGATGTCGTGGCAGAGGGAGGCGACGACGATCTCGTCGTCGGCGCCGGCGCGCTCGGCCAGCGTCGCGGTCTGGAGCGAGTGGGTGAGCTGGTCGACGGCGAAGCCGTCGGTGATCGACGCCAGCGAGCGCAGCAGCGCGAGGACGCCGTCGGCGACCCGGCCCTGGTTCGCCATCGTCTCCCGGCCGATCACCGACCACTGCTCGGCGGTCGACTCGTCCATGCGGGTGAAGGTGCTCATCGCCCCAGTCTCGCGCCTCGTGGGGGTCGGTGCCCAGGTGCTGACTGCGGGTGCTGACTGCGGGTGCCAGACTGGACGCATGCTGGACGTGCGGACGCTCGGGGCGGTCACGCTGCCCGACGCAGACGGCGCCACGCACCGGCTCGGCGACACCTGGCGCGACCAGCCCACGATCGTGGTCTTCCTCCGCCACTTCGGCTGACTGCTCTGCCGCGAGCACGCCGCGCAGTTGCGCGACCGATACGACGAGATCCGGGCGCTCGGCGGCGAGGTGGTGGCCATCGGCACCGGCAACCGTGCCTACGCCGCCGACTTCGTCGAGCAGGAGCGGGTCCCGTTCCCGGTGCTCGTCGACGACGGCGCCGAGGCGGCGCGGGCCGCAGCGATGCCGAAGGTGAACGCCTTCCGTCTGCTCTTCGACCGCCGGAGCCTCGCAGGCTCGCGGCGCGCCCACCGCGCCGGGCATCGCGTCAAGAAGCCGGGAACGCGGGTCAACCAGCTCGGGGCGACGTTCGTGCTCGGTCCCGGCGACGCCGTGCGCTACGAGCACGTCGACGAGCACACCGCCGACCACGCGCCCCTCGAGCAGGTGCTCGCCGCGCTGGTTGACGCGCCGCAGACTTAGCGATCCGCATCAGGCCGCCCGCATCAGGTCGCCCGCATCAGGTCGCCCGCATCAGGAGTCGGGGACGGCCCCTCCCGCGCCTGCGAGCCGCTCGAGTCGCTCGATGCGTCGGGGGAGGATCCGGTGTGTCCGCAGGAGGCGCCGGGACATCAGCGAGTGCGGGTACTCGAGCCACAGATGGGCGTTGGCGGGGTCGCCGCGTCGGACGCGGTCGGAGTCGTCGAGGACCTTGCGCAACGCGCGCGCGAGCGCGCCCGGGTCGCGGCAGTAGCGGACCGCCAGCCCATCGGCGAGCCGGGCACGGGAGCGCAGCACCGCAGCGCGCAAACCAACCGACGCGACGAGCAGCGGCGCGGCCAGGACGGCGAGCGGGACGAGCAGCAGCGCCACCTCGTCGAAGTCGGAGAACGCCGCCGTCCACACCTCGAACGCCCGGTTCGTGAGCGCGTACACGACGGTGTCGAGCGACACCTCCAGCTCGACGACCCGCCCGATCTCGTACGCCAGCACCGCCTCGAGCTCACGGTGCCCCAGCACGTCGACGAGACCCGTGGTCACGACGATGAATGCCGACGTCGGCGTGCGTCCGACCGTGAGGCAGTTCGGTGCGTCGTCGATCACGACCGCGATCCGTGGTGCACGGACCCCCGTCGCCAGCGCGAGCACGTCGGTGACGGCCTGTACCCGGTCGACGACACCGTCGGGCAGCGCCGGTGGGGGGACGGGAGACGAGTCCGGTCCGGGCCAGGCCCGGACGAACTCGAGGGCACTGCGCTCCGCGTGCAGGAGCGACCAGCCGAACGCGACGGCCGTGACGACGGCCGCGATCGCGACGCTCACCCACGCGGACCACGCCACCAGGCCCCAGCCGTAGCCGAGGTCGGCGCCAACGGGGTTCGTCGCCGCACCCAGCAGCCAGGCGATCGGGAACACGATGGCGCCGAGGGTGCACGCCAGCACCAGGAGGCCCCCGCCGGTGACGAGCCAGAGCCGTCGCCGGGCGGACCGGATGTGGTCCTCGTGCACCCCGGCATCGTCGCACGTGGGGCCGGTGTTCCGGGCGCGCCGAGTGCCCGGAGCGTCGAGAGCCCGGTCGTCGAGAGCCCGGTCGTCGAGAGGCGGAGACCGGCGATTGCCCGGGCCCGGTGGGGACCGACCGCGTAGCGTGCCGAGCATGGAGGAACACCGGGTCGGCGGGCTCCGCGGCGAGGTCGTCGTGCGGCGCGACGAGTGGGGGATCCCGCACGTCCGGGCCGAGCATGCGCTCGACGCGTTCTTCGGTCAGGGGTTCGTGCAGGCCGAGGATCGGCTCGGACAGCTCGAATACGACCGGCGGCGCGCGCGCGGCCGCTGGGCGGAGGTGGCGGGACCTGGTGCGGTCGCGTTCGACGTGTTCACCCGACGCTGTGGTCTCGGCCCGGCCGCCGAGGCCGAGGCCGAGGCCCTCGCGCCGGACGCGCGGGCCGTGCTCGACGCGTTCGCCGCCGGTGTGAACGCCCACCTCGCTCTCGACGCGCCCCTCCCGCCCGATCTCGAGCGGGTCGGTGTCCGCCCCGAGCCGTGGACCGCAGCCGACTGTTGTGCGGTGTTCCTCGTCCGACACGTCGTCTTCGCGAACTGGCAACGCAAGCTGTGGCGCGGGCGGCTCGCAGCCGCGCTCGGTGTCGAAGCCGTCGCCCGGCTCGAAGGTGCTGCGCCGCTCGACGTCCCGCTGATCGTCCCGCCACCCGAACTGTTCTCCGGCCGCGCCGTCGCTGCGGACCCGGCGGTGATCGCCCCGGTGCTCGACGCCATGGCAGAGCTCGGGGAGCCGACGAGCGGGAGCAACAGCTGGGCCCTGCACGGGTCGCGCACTGCGTCGGGGCTCCCCCTCGTGGCCGGCGACCCCCACCGGTTCCTCGAGGTCCCGAACGTCTACTACCAGTGCCATCTCGTCTGCGACGCGTTCGATGCGATCGGGCTCGCGTTCGTGGGCGTGCCCGGACTCCCGCACTTCGGGCACAACGCCGCGGTCGCCTGGTGCGTGACGAACGGCAACGGCGACTACCAGGACCTGTTCGTGGAGCGCGCCTCGCCCGGGCGCTCACCCGCCCGGCGGGAGCTCGTGGAGGTGCGCGGGGGCGATCCGGTCGACGTGGTTTGCCACGAGACCGAGCGGGGGCCGGTGGTCTTCGGCGACCCCGATGCCGGGCCGTTCCTCGTCCTCTGCTCGACCGCGCTCACCGAGCCGAGCACCGGCCTCTCGGTGCTCGGCTCGATGCTCTCCGTCGGCGGCGTCGACGAGCTCGAGGCGGTGATGGCCGACTGGATCGACCCCGTGAACAACCTCGTGAGCGCCGACGTCCACGGCGACATCTCCTACAAGACCGTGGGTCGTATCCCCGTGCGCGACATGGCGAGCGCCTGGGGCCCGGTCCCCGCGTGGACGGGTCGCGCACGGGGATACGACCCACGGTCTTGTAGGAGATGTCGCCGTGGACGTCGGCGCTCACGAGGTTGTTCA
>JBKJJI010000346.1:0-2511 GCA_046598115.1 Acidimicrobiia bacterium
ACCCCCACCCCCACCCCTGCCCCGGTCTCCGAGATGGTGGCCGACAGCCCGCTCGTCGCGTGCGCCCACGTGGGCGCGAACGCCTACGTGGGTGGGCGACTGCGCACCCGGGAGGAACGGGAGGACGCCCTCCACGAGCTCATGGCCCCTGGGGCAACCCGTCCCGTCGGCGCCGGGCGCCGCGCCCGCGACGAGGAGCCCGATCCATACCGCCTCTGCTTCGAGCGCGACCTCGATCGCATCAAGCACTCCCGGCCGTGGCGGCGCCTGGCGGGGAAGTGCCAGGTGTTCGTCGCCCCGGAGGACGACCACCTCCGCACGCGGCTCACCCACGCCGTCGAGGTCGCACAGGTCGCCGTCGGCATCGCCCGGGCGGCGAACCTGTGCGTCCCGCTCACCGAAGCGATCGCGCTCGCCCACGACTGCGGCCACGGACCGGCCGGTCACGCGTCGGAGGAGGCGTTCTCGCCCTACCTCCCCGACACCGGCTACGACCACGCGGTCTACGGTGCCGACGTCACCCTCGCCGGGCTCAACCTCTGCCTCGAGACGCTCGACGGCGTCCGCAACCACTCGTGGCGCCGACCGCCGCCGTCCACCCCCGAGGGCGAGGTGGTGGCGTGGGCCGACCGCATCGCGTATGTCTGCCACGACTTCGAGGACGCCGTGCGCGCCGGGATCCTCACCCCGGCCGACCTGCCGATCGAGGTGCGCGACACCGTGGGCGACCGTCGCTCGCAGCAGATCGGCGGGTTCCTGCACGCGGTGCTGCACGCGATCGAGCGCACCGGGCACGTCGGCATGACCGAGCCCGAGGCGAGTGCGCTCCAGGCGTTCCGCGACTTCAACTTCGATCGGATCTACCTGCGCCCTGCCGCCCGGCGCCAGGCCGAGCGCGTCATCCGGCTCCTCCGGGGGCTCGTCGACCACTTCGCCGACGCGCCCGGTCGGCTGCCCGACGCACCGCGGGTGGTCGCCGGCTCGCCCGAGGCCACCGCCGCGGCGGTCCACTACGTGAGCGGGATGACCGACCGGTTCGCCCTCGGGCTGGGGGTCGAGCTGCTCGGCTGGCGTCCCGACGACCTGCCGCGCGGCGTCTGACGCAGCGTCGAGGCCTAGTCTCGCCGGAACCGATCGCGACCGGGGGAGTCCCATGCACGCACGAACGCTGCGCCGCGTCATGCTCGTCACCCTGCTGACGGCGGGCCTCGCCGTCGGGGCCGAGGCGACCGCGCTCGCCGACTCGGCGTCCCGGCGCCCCACGTCCGAGCTCGCCAAGAAGAAGCGCAAGAAGCCGACGATCAAGGTCGCGTCGTCCGACCTCGGCGACATCCTCGTCGACGCCAAGGGCAACACGCTCTACCTGTACACGCCCGACGGCGAGAACGTCGACGAGAGCCAGTGCACCGGTGGATGCGCGTCGGCGTGGCCGCCGCTCACCGCGAAGAAGGCGCGGGTCGGCAAGGGGCTCGACGCCTCGTTCGTCACAGTGAACGCCGCCACGCAGGTCGCGTACAACAACCACCTCCTCTACCGGTACGGCGGCGACTCGGCCAAGGGCGACACGTTCGGCCAGGGGGTCGGCGGCGTCTGGTACGTGGTCGGCGCCGCCGGGAGCGCCATCACCGGCTGATCCCGCCGGTGCCGGGCGTCCCGCCCACCAACTGAGCCAGGTCCCCGGCGGGCCTATCCTCGCCCGAGCAATGGGAATCGTCGACGAGGACATCACCCGCGTCCGGGACGCCACCGACATCGTCGCGCTCGTCTCCGAGTTCGTCGCGCTGAAGCGCGTCGGGCAGCGCTACTCGGGGCTGTGCCCGTTCCACCAGGAGAAGTCGCCGTCGTTCTCGGTGAACCAGGAGCTCGGGCTCTACCACTGCTTCGGGTGCCAGGCGAGCGGCGACTCGATCACGTTCCTGCGTGAGCTCGAGCACCTCGACTTCGTGGAGACGGTCGAGCGCCTCGCGCAGCGCGCCGGGATCACGCTGCGCTACGACGACAAGAGCGTGCAGCGCGATCGATCACGTCGGTCGCGCCTCGTCGAGGCCGTCACCGCGGCCGTCGACTACTACCACCGGTTGCTCCTCGAGGACGCGGCCGGCGGCAAGGCGCGCAAGTACCTCCGCGGCCGCGGGTTCGACGGCGACGCGGCCCGCCGGTTCGTGCTCGGGTACTCCCCCGAGGGGTGGGACTCGTTGAGCCGTCACCTCCAGCAGGAGAAGAAGTTCTCCCGCGACGACATCGTCGCGGCGGGGCTCGCGTTCGTGAACAAGGCGAACCGCCTCCAGGACCAGTTCCGCGGCCGCCTGATGTTCCCCATCTACGACGCCCGGGGTGACGCGGCCGGCTTCGGCGGGCGGTCGCTCGGGGAGGAGGGCCCCAAGTACAAGAACTCGCCGGAGACGCCGATCTACCAGAAGAGCCGGCTGCTCTACGGGCTCAACTGGGCCAAAGCGGAGATCGTGGCGCGGGGTGAGGCGGTCATCTGCGAGGGCTACACCGACGTCATGG
>JBKJJI010000099.1:0-5836 GCA_046598115.1 Acidimicrobiia bacterium
CCGCCGGCACACGCGTGACGGTGCTCGTCGGTTCCGCGAACACCGACGAGAGCGAGTTCGACCGGGCCGACACCGTCGACTTCCATCGCGAGGCGAACCGTCACCTGGCGTTCGGAGGTGGCATCCACCGCTGCCTCGGATCGCACCTCGCGCGCCTCGAGCTGCGCGTCGCGATGGAGGAGCTGCAGCGGCGGATCCCCGACTACGAGCTCGCGCCCGGCACCACGCTCGAGTACACCGAAGGGCTGCGCGCCGTCGAGCATCTCCCGCTCGTGTTCACCCCGGGCGAGCGCGAGCTCTCCCCGGATCGGCGCGGGACCCAGGAGGACGCGTCGTGAAGGTGCGCGTCGACCTGGCGGTGTGCGTCGGCCACGGGCGGTGCTACGCCCTGGCCCCCGACGTGTACGGACCCGATGATCGGGGCCACTGCGAGGTGCTCGTCGCGGACGTGCCGCCAGAGCTCGAGGAGCAGGCGCGGGCCGGCGAGGCGAACTGCCCCGAGCGCGCGATCACCCTGACGCCCTGATCGCCCTGTCTCCCTGATCACCCAGGCACCAGGTCACAGGTTCTCCTCGGGATCGACCGGCCCAACCGTGAGGTGCGCGATCGCCTCCTCGGTGTCGAGGTGGCGCAGCCGACCTGAGCGAGCCGTCCGGGCGAGGAACACGAGGAGGACGATCCCGTCGACGACGAGGACCGGCCGGATCCCGAACCGATCGGCCGCGACACCCTGGAGCACCACACCGAGCGGGTTGAAGATCCCGAACGTCGTCAACCAGATGGCGATGACGCGTCCGCGCATCGCGTCGGACGACAGGTGCTGGATGCAGCTGTTGTTGGTCGCGATGAGGATCAGGAACCCGGCACCGACGCCCGCCATCATCACTACCCCCACTACGAGTCCGGGCGCGAGCCCCAGCGCGATCACGAAGCACGCGTACAGCGCGAAGCCGAACCCCAGGATCTCGCTCGGGAGGCGGCGCCCGTCGAGGCGACCGGTGACCACGGCACCCGCGATCGCACCCACACCGAGCGCTCCGGCGAGGACGCCGTACTCCAGCGCCGATGCATCGAACATCTCCAGCGCGATCACCGGGATGAGCGGCACGATCGGCTGGCCGACGAACGCGGTGAAGCCGTTGATCCCGATCGTCGTCCGCAGGCCGGGCTCGCGTCGGACGTACGCGAGGCCCTCGCGGAAGTCCGCCACGTAGCCGCCGCGCCCCGACACCGGCGCCGTGGCCG
This sequence comes from Acidimicrobiia bacterium, assembly GCA_046598115.1. GTDB lineage: Bacteria > Actinomycetota > Acidimicrobiia > IMCC26256 > PALSA-555 > DASUAO01. The sequence goes on from JBKJJI010000099.1 coordinate 1,246, forward strand.
CCGGCCCCTTGCCTCGCATGGCGAGCAACGCGACGAGCACGGACGCGAAGCTCAGCGCGTTCACGAGGAAGCACCAGCTCGCTCCCGCAGTGTTCACGAGCAGGAGCCCTGCGGCCACCGGCCCGAGCGCTTTGGAGATGTTGAACTGCGTCGAGTTCAACATCACCGCGTTGGGGAGCGCCCGGCGGTCGACGAGCGACGGGATGAAGGCCTGCCACACCGGCGCGTTCAACGCGGCGGTCACACCTCCGACGGCCGCGAGCGCGAAGAGCAACCAGTACGAGCGGGCGCCGGCAGCCCAGGTCGCCCAGAGCGTGAACGCCTGGACCATCTGGATCGACTGCGTCACGAGGAGCACCTTGCGGCGGGGGAAGCGGTCGGCGATCGACCCACCGATCGGGCTGAGGACCACCAGCGGAACGACCCCGGCGAAGGCGATGAGGCCGACCCGGGTGGCGCTCTCGGTGAGCAGCGCCACGACCCAGCCGAGCGCCGCCAGCTGCATCTGCGAGCCGCTGCTCGAGACGACCGCCCCGACCCACAACAGCCGGAAGTCGCGCGACGCGAAGGCACGGAGCGAGTAGGGCCAGCTCCGGCCGGAGGACGAGGTCGGCGACGCTTCGCGCATGCTCGGCGGAGCGTACCGACGCCCCGGCCCGGCCCTGGCGGCCAGGCGAGCGAGCAGCCCTCAAGGCGCCCCGGCCGGAGACCGATGATCCAGTGTGGAACACGCACCCTTCGAGCTCCCGCGCGTCCGGACGCTGCTCCTGAACGCCGCGCCCCGGATCCTCGAGGGCGTCGTGCTCCCGGTGGCGGTGTTCCTCGTCGCGCTCCGGCTGCTGGGGGTCACCGGTGCGGTCGTCGCCGGACTCGGCGTCGCGTACCTCGCGATCGGCTGGCGCATCGCGACGCACCGGAAGATCCCCGGGATCCTCGCGCTGGGCGCGCTGACACTCACCGCCCGGTCCGTGCTCATGCTCCTCACCGGCAGCACGGTCGTCTACTTCCTGCAGCCGACGCTCAGCACCGCGCTCGTCGCCGGTGCCCTCGCGATCTCCGTCCCCATCCGCAAGCCGCTCGCCGAGCGCCTCGCTCGCGACTTCTGCCCGTTGCCGCCCGACGTCCTCGCACACCTGGCGTTGCGCCGATTCTTCGAGCGCATCACGCTGCTGTGGTCGGCGGTGCAGATCCTCAACGCCGGGATCACGGTCTGGTTGCTCCTCACCGAGTCGGTCGGCACGTTCGTCGTGGCCAAGACCGCGAGCTCGCTGGCCCTGACCGCGCTGGCCATCGCGGTCTCGATCGTCTCGTTCCAGCGCTGCATGCGGGACCACGGAGTGCACGCGACGCAGGGATAGCCTCCCCCCATGCAGGACAAGACGATCGTCGTCACCGGCGGGAACGCCGGAGTCGGGAAGGAGACGGCGGTCGGCCTCGCGCGAGCCGGCGCGAACGTCGTCATCACCGCACGCGACCGCGCTCGCGGCGTCGCGGCGCTCACCGAGGTACGGGAGCGTTCGGGGAGCGATGCCGTCGACCTCATGTCGCTCGACCTGGCGAGCTTCGCGTCGATCCGCTCGTTCGTCGACGAGCTGACCACGACACGCGACCGGCTCGACGTGCTCGTGAACAACGCGGGACTCGTCAGCCGGAGCCGCACCGAGACCTCCGACGGTTTCGAGACGACGTTCGGGGTCAATCACCTCGGGCACTTCCTCCTCACGTCGCTGCTCCTCGACCGCTTGCGGGCGAGCGCACCGTCGCGGGTGGTCATCGTGGCTTCGCACGCGCACAAGCAGGCCCGTCGCGGCCTCGACTTCGCCGACCTCCAGTCCGAAGCGAAGTACCGGCCGTTCGACGCCTACGCCAAGTCGAAGCTCGCGAACATCTACTTCGCCCGCGAGCTCGGCCGACGGCTCGCGGGCTCGGGCGTCACGGCCAACTCCCTGCACCCCGGCTTCGTCCGGAGTCGCTTCGGGCGCGACGGCGACGGTGGGCGCCTCGGAGACATCGTCATGGCGCTCGCCGCGCCGATCGCGATCAGCCCGGAGAAAGGCGCGCGCACGTCGATCTGGCTGGCGTCGGCCCCGAGCCTGGCCGGCGTGACCGGCGAGTACTTCTACAAGTGCGCGCCGTCCACACCCACCGCAGTCGCGCGCGACGACGAGGCGGCAAGGCGGCTCTGGGCCGTGTCGGAGGAGCTGGTCGCTACTTCTTCGTGATCGCGAGCACGGGGATGACGCCGCCGAACAACGGGAACGGCTTCCCCGAGCCCGCCTTGTCCGGGAGTGGCGCACCCTTCACCCCGCCGACGTCGTTCTGGTACCCGACGGCCCAGAACGTGTACCAGCTCCAGAGGTTGTAGAGCTTCTCGAAGAACCGCTCGTTGAGACCCTTGTAGATCTCGATGCGCTTCTCGGGGTCGGTCTCGACCCGCCCGTCGTCGAGGGCCTTGTCGATCACCTCGTCGTTGATCCGGCCGAAGTTCACCGGCGAACCGCTGTGCCACCACGCGTACTGCGTGTCAGGGTCGCCACCGGGGTGGTTGCGGAAGCCCGCGCCCTGGAAGTTCCCGGCGAGCACGTCGTTGATGAGCGTCGCCTGGTCGATCGTGCGGATCGACACCTCGATGCCGGCCTTCGCCTGCTGCTCCTTCACGAGCTGCGCGATGGCCAACGTGCCGGGCTCCGGCTGGGTCGCGTACTCGAACGACAGCGTCTCGCCCGGGTTGGCGGCCTCCCACTTCTTCACGAACGCCTTCGCCTTCTTGAGGTCGTGGCCGCGCACGAACTGCGGGTCGTAGATCGGCGAGTCGGGCGGGAACGGCCCGTTCGCGATCGTGTTGAGCCCCTTGTTGCGGATCTCGTTGACCTCCTTGGCGTCACCGGCCCAGGCCACTGCCTGGCGCGCGTTCTCGTCGTCGAACGGCGGCTTGCCGGCGTTCAGCATGAGGTACGCGACCTCGGCGCCCTTGTCGGTGGCGAGGAGCTTGATGTCGCCGTTCCTCTTGCGCTCCTGCATCTCGACGATCAAGAGCGAGTCCGACGTCTGGATGAGGTCGAGCTCGCCACTCTGGAGCCCGTTGAGGCGCGACTGGCCATCCGAGATCGGACGGAAGACGATCTCGTCGATCTTCGGGTAGCCCTCCTGCCAGTAGTCGGGGTTGGCCTCGAGCGTGACCGACTCGTTGGGGCGCCAGCAGCCCGTCTCGCAGACGAACGGACCCGACCCGATCATGGTGCGCGGGCATGAGGCCACGTCGTTGAGCTGCGCGGGCGCCGAGATCCCCGACCGCCCGCCGGAGAAGTAGGCGGGGAACGCCGGCCACGGCGTCTTGGTCGTCACGACGACGGTGAGCGGGTCGACGACGGTGACGGTGTCGATGTTGGCGTACGTGAAGATCCCGAGCCGGACCGGCATGTTGGGGTTCTTGCCCCGGAACGAGTCGAGGTTGAGCCTGATGGCCTCGGCGTCGACGGGCGTCCCGTCGTGGAACTTCACCCCGTCGCGCAGACCGATCGTCCACTCGTCGAACGTGGCGTTGGGGGTCAGCGACTTCGCCAGGTACGGGACGTAGTCGCCCTTGGAGTCGATCGTGGTGAGGGTGTCGTAGATCGCGACGGCGACCTGGATCCCGCCGGCCGCAAGCTGGGCCTGGGGGAGGCACCAGCCGCCGCTGGTCTCGGCCTCGAGCGCGAAGGTGATGCTGCCGCCCTTGCCCTTCTGGGCCGCGCCCGATGCGCCAGCGGTCGCGGCGACCGAGAGGGTCGCCGCGACGAGCGCACTCGCGGTCAGCGTTGCGGCCAGCCGGCGGCCCCAGCGTCGGTCTCGGTGCGTCATCGCCATGGTGCGCCCCCTCGAACGCTCCCGCGGTCGGGAACGTCGGCACTCTAGGCCGTGGATGCACGCCCGGGGACGCGTCCCGGGCCAGACTCGCCCAATGCCACCCTCCCCCACACCCACTGGCTCTCCACCCACCGGCCCCTCACCGGCTGGCTCTCCACCCACCGGCACATCGCACCCCGGCGCGTCCGGCTCGGACGCGCCTCGATTCCGCCGACCGCGCTTTGCGATCCGTGCGACCGACCTCGCGCGCCGCCAGGACACATTCCTCGTCATGGCGATCTGCTCGGTGTTGGGCAACCGGACGTTCCTCATCATCACCGGCTATCCGCAGCTCGGGAACGGGACGCTCCACATCTCCCACGCGATCTGGGGCGCGCTCATGATGGCGGTCGCGGTGATCCTCGCGATCTCGTACCTCGACCCATCGACGCGTGTGGTCGTCGCGATCCTCGGCGGAGCCGGCTTCGGCTGGTTCATCGACGAGCTGGGGAAGTTCATCACCCGCGACGTCAACTACTTCTTCGAGCCGACCATCGCGTTGATCTACCTGACGTTCGTCGGCATGTACCTGGCGTTTCGATCGATCCAGCGCCGCAGCTACTCGACCGACGAGGCGGTCGCGAACGCGATCGAAGCAGTGAAGGCGGCCGCGCTGGGGCGGCTCGAAGAGACCACACGACGGGACGCGATCTCGCTGCTCACACAGACCGGAGCCGCTGGACCATTAGCCGACCAGCTCCGTGAG
>JBKJJI010000191.1:0-3571 GCA_046598115.1 Acidimicrobiia bacterium
CGATCGACGTGACCGTCGATCGGGGTCCCGCCTGGAGCGGCCATCACCAGGTTCACCTCGGCGGCGTCGTATCGCATCACGATCGCCGCGCCGGCGGCGTCGCTCTCGACCTCCTCGGCACGCGACGTCCAGGCCCCGACGAGGCGAGCCTCGCCCGAGGCCAGCTCGTCGGGCTCGGGATACGTCGCGGAGCCGGCCGTGGCGCCGGTGCTCCCGCGCAGCAGGCCCAGATAGGTCTCGGGCGTGATCGGGCCCGACAGGGTGGTCTGATCAGGCGCATCGTCGTCGACCTGTGCGAAGGGAGCCGAGCGCTTCACGCCGAGGAGTGTGCGGATGACCGCCTCGCCCTCCTCGTACGAGCCCTCACCGAAGTGGACGTAGCGGACCCGACCCTGGCGGTCGGCGATGTACTTCGCCGGCCAGTACTGATTGGCGAACGCGTTCCAGATGGCCATGTCGTCGTCGAGCGCGACCGGGTAGTCGACGCCGAGGCGCTTGGTGGCGTCCGCGACGTTGGCGTGGTCCTTCTCGAACTCGAACTCCGGCGAGTGCACCCCGATGATGACGAGGCCATCGCGCTCGTAGCGGTCGTACCAAGCCTCGAGGTACGGGAGCGTCCGCACGCAGTTCACGCACGAGTAGGTCCAGATGTCGTACACGACGACCTTGCCCCGCAGGTCGGCCTTGGTCAGGGCCTCGGAGTTGATCCACCCCTTCGCGAGCGACATCGACGGTGGGGGTGGGCCGACCGGGAGGTGCTCCGTATCGACCGGTCCCGCGACCGTGCTCGGGTCCGAGCCGCTCGCCACAACGATGCCCGCCGTCGCCGCGACGACGAGCAGGAGGGCGAGCACGCCGTACTTCAGACGGCCACCTCGGCCGTCCTCGGGCCGCGGGTCCGTCTGTGTCATCGAGAGAGCATTCGGAACCGCACCACGATCCGGATGGTACGGGGCACATCGGAGCGCTGACCGCCGAGACGGACCGCCGGGCGGTCGCCTATCGTCGGCAGGACCAACACCCGACGAGCAGCTGAACACCGACGACAAGCACCAGGAGCGCCGGCGTGCAACGGATCGTGGTCGCAACCGACGGTTCTCCGACGGCGCAGCGAGCGGTCGCCTGGGCGGCCGACCTCGCCCGCCGGTTCACCGCGGAGCTGCTCCTCGTCGAGGTGATCACCCCCGATCCCGGCGACGACGCCGAGATCGAGCCCGACACCCTCGCCGCGGCCCAGGTGGAGCTCACCCGGGTCGCCCAGGAGGCGATCGGCCCCGCCGGGAAGGGACGCGTGGTCGTCGACGACCGGCCGGCCGAGGCCATCGTCGCCGTCGCGCACGAGTCCGGCGCCGATGTGATCGTGGTCGGCAACGCGGGGATGAGCGGCAACAAGAAGTTCCTGCTGAGCAACATCCCGAACCGCATCACGCATGCCGCGCACTGCACGGTGATCACCGTGAACACCACCGAGATCGACGGGCGCACCGTGGTGACCGAGCCCGACGTCCCCGACGATGAGGAGCTCCTGCTCACGGGTCGCGCCGCGAAGATCGCGCGCGTCATCGGCAAGCAGGGGCTCGCTGAGCTGTTCAGCCGGCGCAAGTCCGGATCGCGCGACGAGGCGGTACGCGAGAGCGCCAAGCGGCTGCGCGTCGCGTTCGAGGAGCTCGGGCCCACGTTCTGCAAGCTCGGGCAGGTGCTCTCCACCCGACCCGACCTCGTGCCGCCGGAGTTCATCGACGAGCTCGCCGAGCTGCGCGACCACGTCCCGACCCTCACCGAGGCCGAGGTCGTGAAGGTGATGGAGGAGGAGCTGCGCGTCCCGTGGGACGACGTCTTCGAGAGCATCGACCACGAGGCGCTCGCCACCGGCTCGATCGCGCAGGTGCACCGGGCGACGCTGGCAACGGGCGAACGGGTCGTGGTGAAGGTGCAACGGCCGGGAGCGCACGGGGAGATCACGCGTGACCTCGGGCTCCTCGGCATGTTCGCCCGCAAGAGCGCGACCCGGCCCGGTCTGCGCCAGGTCGTCGACCCGGCGGCCGTGATCAAGCACCTGTCGGAGTCGTTGCAGGCCGAGCTCGACTTCCGCCAGGAAGCGGCGAACATGGAGCGGATGCGCGCGGTGCTCGACGTGTACCCGCGCCTCGACGTCCCCGCGGTCTACGCCGACTTCTCCACCAGCCGGCTGCTCGTCATGGAGGAGGTAGGGGGCGGTCCGATCTCCGATGCCCCCGAGGGTCCCGAGCGTTCCGAAGCCGCGCGCCAGCTCATCGAGTCGTACTACCGCCAGATCCTCACCGAAGGCTTCTTCCACGCCGACCCGCACCCGGGGAACCTCAAGTGGTGCGACGACAAGGTGTGGTTCCTCGACTTCGGGATGGTCGGCGAGGTCGGTCCCGAGCTGCGCGAAGGGCTCGTACTCCTCCTCCTCGCGTTCTGGCAGGAGGACAAGGGTTTCCTGTCCGAGACCGTGCTCATGTTGGGTGGCGAGGACGGCAGTCCCGACATCGACCTCGCCGGGTTCCAGCTGGCGATCGGCGACCTCGTGAGCCGGTACCGGCACCTGCCGCTCCGCGAGCTCCAGCTCGGTCCGATGCTCCAGGACATCACGACCATCGCGGTGCGCTTCGACGTGCCGCTCCCCCCGACCCTCATCCTCACCGGCAAGGCCCTGGCCCAGATCCAGCACGCGACGGCCGAGCTCGACCCCGACATCGACCCCTTCGCGGTCGCAGGCAGCTATCTCGCCCGGGCCACCTTCGACAAGCTGCGCGGTGTCGTGCACCCCGAGCAGGTCCTGTACGAGGGGCAGAAGCTGCGCACGCGAGCGGCGCGGCTGTTCGAGTCGTTCGAACGGCTCGTCGGGGCGCGCCCGGGGTCGAACCTGCAGGTCGAGTTCAAGGGCCTCGAGGGGCTCGAGACCAACCTTCGGCGGGCGAGTCGCCGCCTCTCCCTCTCGCTCGCCGGGGCCGGCGCATTCGTGGCGACCGCGATCACCGCCGACTCGACGAACGTGGCGGGCTGGGTGGCACCGACGTTCGGGGGCGTGGCGGCCGTCCTCAGCCTCACCCTGATCGGCGACATCTTCCGCGGGTACCGCCGTTAGGGGCTCTCGGGCTCCGCAGCGTTCGCGCGACGGGTCGCACGGACGACGATCCGCTCGATCACGAAGGCCGCGGTCCCGAGGACGACACCGAGCAGGACCCGGTCGAGCCCGTGGACCATCCGCCGGAGCGGACTGCCGTGACGCCGCCGCTCCGGATAGTGGACGTGGTACTGCGCCGCCATCCCGCGGAGCGTAGCGGTCAGCGCGCGGTGGGATCTGGGCTCGGCTCGGGAGTCCCGTCCGTCCGGCAGGCGATCCCCGCGTTGTGTCCCCACAGCATCGGCACGAGCAGGCCTCGAGATGAAGCGCGCGAGTGTGAGGATCCGGTTAGGGCTTCCTGAGATGCCGGTCGACCTCGGCGAGCAGGCGGTCCCGATCGTGATCGTCGAGGAACGCGGCGCGGAACGAGTTGCGCGCGAGCGTCGCCACCTCGTCGGCGTCGAGCCCCAACGCCTCGGTCAC
>JBKJJI010000195.1:0-6655 GCA_046598115.1 Acidimicrobiia bacterium
CGCAGGGCCTCCTCGTCGGCGAACAGGCCTTCGGGGTTCGACCGCTGCGACCGCTGTTCCCGATCCGCAACCGGATCATCGCCGCGCTGGCCGACCTCGTCGTCGTCGTCGAGGCGACGCGACGCGGCGGTGCACGCATCACCGCACAGCACGCCCTCGAATACGGACGGCCGGTGCTCGCGGTCCCGGGATCCCGGCGCAATCCGGCGGCCGAGGGGACGAACGAGCTCATCGCCGACGGCGCGCATCCCCTGCTCGACTGGTCCGACGTGTTGCTCGCGCTCGGCCTCGACGCGGCTGCGACCAGCCGCACGCCGCCCGCGTCGAACTCGCGGCCGGCGGTCGGAGCCGACGGCGCGGCGGTGCTGCGCGCCCTCGGCGGCGAACCGGCGACGTTCGACCAGCTCGCCAGCCGCACCGGCCTCGCTCCCGGCGAGGTGGCCGTCGCGGTCCGGGCGCTCACGCGCGACCGATGGGTCGAGCAGGCCCAGGGCGCGGTCTGGCCCACGTGAATGAGGTCGATGAGGCTGGCCTCTTGCCGGCCCGTCCGGCGGCGTGTGGTGGGTACCGTGTGCGCCATGGGGTTCAACCCGTTCCGGGAGCAGGTGCAGCGGCGCAGCGACATCGTGCTGGTGGCCGCGGCGTTCGTCGTCGTCGCCGCGCTCGTCGCGTGGGCGTTGTTCGGGGGCTGAACGATGGCCGAGCACGACTGGCCCGATGAGGCCAAGCGGGCCAGCGACGCGTTCGAAGTCCGTCATGTGCAGCCGTACCAGGCCACGAAGACCTACCGCTGCCCGGGTTGCGACCTCGAGATCCGCCCGGGCGAAGGCCACAAGGTCGTCATCCCCCGCACGGGCACCGAGCGCCATCGGCACTGGCACACGGGCTGCTGGACCCGGACATCCACCCGCGGCCACCGCCCGCACTGATCGGGCGCACTGATCGGGCGCACTGATCGCCCGCACTGATCGGGCGCACTGATCGGGCGCACCAACCGTTCTCGTGACGCGTTCGGCCCCTGGGCGGGCGCGATCCGTCACCGAAACGTGCAGGAGGGCGCGATCCGTCACCGGAACCACGGCATCAGGTCAGAACGCGGCTTCGAGCACCTCGATCCGTGGCGCGTGACCGCGGGCCTTGTGGATCGCGACCACGTCGAAGCGCAGCGACGGCGCTCGCATGGAGTGCTCCCCGAGCCAGCGCAGGGCGAGACCACGGATGCGCTGCTGCTTCGCGTGTGTGACGGCAGCCGCGGGCCCGCCGAACGCGTCGCCGCGACGGGTCTTGACCTCGCAGAACACGAGCACCCCGGGTCGGGCGACCACGAGGTCGAGCTCGCCGTCGCGGCAGCGCCAGTTGCGCGCGAGGACGCGGTAGCCCTCCGCCTCGTACCACGCCGCGGCCAGATCCTCGCCCGCCGCGCCGAGGGCGCGACGTGAGTCGGGCACGCTCAGGCGTCCTTGCCGGCCAGCTCCTCGATGTTCACATCACGGAATGTCAGCACCCGGACGTTCGTGACGAAGCGAGCCGGGCGATACATGTCCCAGACCCAGGCATCGCGCATCTCGATGCGGAAGTAGATCTGGCCGCCCTCGTTCTCGACCCGCACGTCGACATCGTTCGCGAGGTAGAAGCGGCGCTCCGACTCGACGACGTAACGGAACATCGGGAGCACATCGCGGTACTCCCGGTAGAGCTGGAGCTCGATCTCGGTCTCGTACCGCTCCAGGTCTTCGGCACTCACGGGCTAGTCCCGCTTCTCCTTGATCTTCGCGGCCTTCCCGATGCGGTCGCGCAGGTAGTAGAGCTTCGCCCGACGCACATCGCCGCGGGAGACGACCTCGATCTTGGCGAGCACCGGGGAGTGGAGGGGGAAGGTCCGCTCGACGCCGACCCCGAAGCTGATCTTGCGGACTGTGAAGGTCTCGCGGATCCCGCTGCCCTTGCGGCGGATCATGACGCCCTGGAAGAGTTGCACCCGCTCACGCGTGCCCTCGACGACGCGCACGTGCACCTTCAACGTGTCGCCTGGGCCGAAGTCGGGGATGTCGTCGCGCAGGCTGGCGCGGTCGACGAGATCGGTGGCGTTCATGGTGGGGACTCCCGGTCCATCAGCGGTGGGGCGCAGGCGCTCGAGCCCGCGGCAGACCCTTCATCGTAGCGGGAGGCACGCCGACCCGGCTCCTCGGGATCCGACGCCCTCGGCTCAGGACGCGTCGGGCCGCCCCGACTCGGGCTCGGGCAGCCCAGACTCAGGAAGCCCAGACTCGGGCAGCAGGTCGGGGCGGCGCTCGCTGGTCCGGCGGATCGCCTCGTCCCGGCGCCACGCATCGATCCGGGCGTGGTCGCCCGAGCGCAGCACGTCGGGCGCGCGCCACCCTCGGAACTCCGCCGGCCGGGTGTACTGGGGGTACTCGAGCAGCAGGTCGCCCGACGACGAGGGCGCGAACGACTCGTCGTCGGTCGATGCATCGTTGCCGAGCACGCCAGGTACGAGGCGGGCCACCGCCTCCACCACCACCAGTGCGGCCGCCTCCCCCCCGGCCAGTACGTAGTCGCCGACCGAGAGCTCGCCGTCGCACAGATGGTCGGCGACGCGCTGGTCGACGCCCTCATAGCGGCCGCAGAGGAGCGAGAACCCGTCGCCGGACGCGAGATCGGACGCGACCGACTGGTCGAACCGTCGACCGCTCGGGGTGAGCAGGAGCAGGGGGCGGGGCGGCTCGACGGCCTCGACCGCGGCGAAGATCGGCTCGGGCATCATCACCATGCCGGGCCCGCCTCCGAGCGGACTGTCGTCGACGCTGCGGTGGCGATCGGTGGTGTGCTCGCGCAGATCGTGGATGCGCACGTCGAGCAGGCCCTCGTCGCGTGCACGACCGAGCAGCGAGACGCCGAGTGGCCCGTCGACGTACTCGGGGAAGATCGTGAAGACGTCGATGCGCATCGCGCTCAGAGCTCGAAGAGCCCGTCGGGGACATCGACGACGACCGAGCCCGGGCCGTGCTCCGTCACGAACGTGACCGGCACGAGCGCGCCGCTGTCGAGCACGAGCAGGTCGTGCGCGGGGTTCGCCTGCACCGCGACGACCTCGCCGCGGTCGGTGCCGACGGCGTCGCGCACTCGGGATCCGACCAGCTCGTGGACCCAGAGCACGTCGGCCGCGTCGCCACCGTCGGGCGCGGGAGCGGTGTCGGGGAGCGGCTCGGCCGTGAGCTTACGCCCGCGCAACGCCTCCGCGGCGGTGCGGTCGTCGATGCCCTCGAAGCGCAGGAGCCAGCGGCCCTGGTGGGGGCGCGACGCCGCGATCACGAGCGTGCGCGCGGTCTCGGTGCTGCCCGCATCGGGCTCGAGCACGAGCACGGCGCCTGGTTCGGTGCGCTCCGGTCGGTCGCTCACGAACGTGACGGCGACCTCACCGCGCAGGCCGTGCGCCCGGCCGATGCGGGCGACCTCGAGCCGAGGTGCCGATCCGGGCGCCGATCCGGCGTCGGGACTACTCGGCGACGTCGACGCCGGCCTTCAGGTCTTCGGCCGCGCCGGCAGCGCGCGTGACCTGGCGCAGCGCCTGGATCACCCGGCCCCGTCGACCGATGAGCCGACCCATGTCGGACGGGCTCGCGTGGATGAGGAGGAACACCTCGTCGTCGTCGCGTTCGGTGACGTCGACCTCGATCGCGTCGGGCTCGTCGGCGAGCGCACGGGCGACGTGCTCGACCACTGCCTTGGCGCGCGTGCCGAGGATGCGGTTCCCTTCGGCGCCAACCTCGTCGTCGAAGTCGTCGTCGTCGTCGAGCGCCTCTTCGAAGTCGTCGTCCTCGTTCACTCGGTCTGCTCCCCTGCCTCATCGGGCGCTGCATCGGGTGCAACGTCGGCGACGGCTTCGGGCTCGGGCGTCGCGTCCGCCGCGGGCGCGTCCTCGACCACTGCCTCAGCCGGTGCCTCCGCCGGTGCCTCCGCCGGTGCCTCCGCAGGCGCGTCGACCGACGCGTCGGCCTTGGGCGCCGGGGTGGCAGCGGGGGCCTCGTCGGCGGGCGGTCCGTTCTTCTTGCCCTTCGACGGGGTCGGGCCGCGGCCGGTGAGGAAGCCGCGCCGGTTGAGCTTGGTGACGATCGGGCCACCCTTCTCGGCCTCGAAGGTGGCCCAGACGCCGGTGAGGGCGAGGAGCTTCTGCACCGACTCGGTCGGCTGGGCACCCTTGCGGAGCCACTCGAGCGCGCGGTCACCGTCGATGTCGACCTGCGACGGCTCGTGGCGCGGCCCGTAGCGACCGATGGTCTCGATGATGCGGCCGTCGCGCGGGCTGCGCGCGTCGGCCACGACGACGCGGTAGGACGGCTGCTTGCGCTTTCCGACGCGCATCAGGCGGATCTTGACGGCCACTTCGTTGAGGTCCCTTCGTGGGGTCGAACTCGTGCGTCCCGGTTGCCGTGTCCCGGCGGCGAGGGCCGGGCAGGTGGCGCCGGGAGATACCGCCGTTGCGGCGAGAAAGGCTCAGGTTAGCGGGAATCCGGGTGGCACCTCCATGCGGGCCCGGCCCTTCTTGCCCTTCTTGCCCTTCGCCATCTTGGTCATGGACCGCATCATCTGCTGGACCATCTTGAACTGCTTCAGGAGCGCGTTCACCTGCTGGGTGCTCGTCCCGCTCCCCCGAGCGATCCGCTGTCGACGCGCCCCGCTGATGACGGTGGGATCGCGGCGCTCCTCGGGCGTCATCGAGCAGATGATCGCCTCGACCCGCCCCAGCTCGCCGTCGTCGATCTCGGCCTGCCGCAGCTCCTTGGGCACCCCCGGCAGCATGCCCACGATGCCCGAGAGCGGGCCCATCTTCTTCATCTGCGTCATCTGCTCGAGGAAGTCCTCCAGGGTGAACTGCCCCTTGGCCATCCGCTGCTGCAGCTTCACGGCCTCGTCTTGGTCGAACGCCGCCTCGGCCTTCTCGATGAGCGTGAGCACGTCGCCCATCCCGAGGATCCGGCTCGCCATGCGGTCGGGATGGAAGGGCTCGAAGTCCTCCACCTTCTCGCCGACGCCCGCGAACAGGATCGGGAGGCCGGTGACCGCCTTCACCGAAAGCGCCGCGCCGCCGCGTGCGTCGCCGTCGAGCTTGGTGAGGACGAGCCCGGTGAGCGGGACCGTCTCGGCGAAGCGCTCGGCCACGGCCACCGCCTCCTGGCCGGTCATCGCGTCGACGACCAGCAGGGTGTCGTGGGGCTGCACCGCACCGTGGATGCGGCCGAGCTCGCCCATGAGGTCGTCGTCGACCTGGAGCCGGCCCGCCGTGTCGATGATCACCGTCGTGCGCCCGAGCCGCTCGGCCTCACGGACACCGGCGCGCGCGACGGCGACCGGATCGGTCGGCTCGCTGAACACGGGCACGTCGATGCGCTCGCCGAGCACGCGCAGCTGCTCCACCGCGGCAGGCCGTTGCAGGTCGGCGGCGACGAGCAGGACCCGCTTGCCCTGCTGGTGCTCGAGCACCCGGGCGAGCTTCGCCGCCGCGGTCGTCTTCCCCGAGCCCTGCAGGCCCGCGAGCACGATGACGGCCGGCGGCTTCGGCGCCACGTGCAGCTTGCCGGTCGCGCCCCCCAGGGTCGCCACCAGCTCCTCGTGCACGATCTTGATGACCTGCTGCGCCGGCGACAGGCTCTGCGCCACCTCCGCGCCCGTCGCGCGCTCCTTGATGCGGCCGACGAAGGCCTTCACGACCTTCACGTTCACGTCGGCCTCGAGCAGGGCCAGGCGGATCTCGCGCGCGACCTCGTCGACGTCGGTCGGCGTCAGCTTCCCGCGTGACCGCAGGCGCTTGAAGATCCCGTCGAAACGATCGGAGAGGGCGTCGAACATCGCTGGTGCTCAGCCGACGAGCGCGGTCGCGAACTCGGACAGGTCGAATGGGACCAGATCCTCGGCCGACTCCCCCAGGCCGATGAGCTTCACGGGGACGCCGAGCTCGGCCTCGATCGCGAGCACGACGCCGCCCTTCGCGCTGCCGTCGAGCTTCGTGAGGACGACACCGGTGACGCCCATCGCCTCGGTGAACTCGCGCGCCTGGGCCAGCCCGTTCTGGCCCGTGGTGGCATCGAGGACGAGCAGCACTTCGCGCAGCACGTCGGGGGTGCGCTCGATGACGCGTCGCACCTTCTTGAGCTCCTCCATCAGGTTGACCTTGGTGTGCAGTCGTCCGGCGGTGTCGACGAGCACGAGGTCGACACCGCGTGCCTGCGCGGCCTGCACCGCGTCGAACGCGACCGCCCCGGGGTCGGCGCCGTCGGCGCCCCTGATCATCTCGACGCCGAGCGTCGTCGCCCAGTGTGCGAGCTGGTCCGAGGCCGCGGCGCGGAACGTGTCGGACGCGCCGAACAGCACCGAGCGACCATCCGCGAGCGCGCGAGTCGCGAGCTTGGCTGCGGTGGTCGTCTTGCCGGCGCCGTTCACGCCCACGAGCATCCAGACGTTCGGGCGCCCGGGATCGAGCGCCAGCGACCGATCGGCTCCCGCGTCGAGCTCGGCGACGACCACCTCGACGAGGAGGTCGGCGAGGACGTCGCCGTCGACGATGTCCTCCTCGACGGCGCGAGCACGGAGCGCGTCGAGCAACCGGGTCGTGGTCGGCATACCGACGTCAGCGAGCAACAGCGTCTCCTCGAGGTCG
>JBKJJI010000434.1:0-6463 GCA_046598115.1 Acidimicrobiia bacterium
CTGGTGAGCGCGCCGTGCGCCGCGCGCACGAGGGCGTCGACGTCGACGTCGCCCGTCGCGCGCACCTCGGACAGCTCGCCCCAGGAGCAATTCCGCAGCTGGGTGTCGAGCGCGGCGCCCGCGGCACCGACGCGGGCATCGTCGATGTCGTCGTCGAGCGTGAGCACCTGCTTCTCGACCGACCCGTTCGACAGGATGACGACCGCGAGCACGACCCGCGCCTGGAGCCCCACGAGCTGCACGCTGCGGACCCGCGCCGCGTCGGGTTGGGGACCGACCACCACCGCGGCGTGGTGGCTCACGCGCGACAGCAGCACGCTCGTCTCGTGGAGGAGATCCTCGAGCGCCCGGTGCGCCGACGCGAAGAAGTCGGAGACGACCCGCCGCTGCGAGGCCGGGAGCGCTCCCGATCCGGTGAAGTGGTCCACGAAGAACCGGTAGCCCCGGTCGGTCGGGACCCGCCCGGCGGAGGTGTGGGGCTGCACGAGGTAGCCGTCGCGCTCGAGGATGGTCATCTCGTTGCGGACCGTCGCGCTCGAGACCCCGAGCCCGCTCGACTCCGCGATCACCTGCGAGCCCACGGGCTGGGCCGACTCCACGTACTCCTCGACCACGGCGCGGAGGATGGCCGCCTTGCGATCGTCGAGGTCCGGTTGCTCGGTCACGGCTGCTCCGTCACGAGGGACAGGATGTGCAGCGGCCGGGGGCTTCCCGGTCGGTGCGGGTTCACGGTCTGGCACTCAATGGTACCGAGTGCCAGCCAACCGGCGACGTCGACGGCGAAGGCGCGTCGTCCGCGCCCCCGCCGGCGACCAGGAGACGAGCGGTGACGTCGGTCGCGAGGAGGCGGCCGCGGCGCGTGAGCACCGCACGCTGCCCTGTGGGGTCGAGCGCGAGGAGTCCCGCGTCCGCCAACCGGGTGCACTCGTCGCGCAACGACCCGGCGCCTGGCGCCCCGGACTCCGGGAGTGCGACGCCGGCGACCGTCCGGAGGGCGAGCGAGAACCGCTCCTCGGCCTGCTGGCGCGCGTCGAGGTCTTCGGACCCGCCCGTGGGATCGGCACCGCGCTCGATCGCCGCCAAGTAGCGCTCGGGGGTGCGGACGTTCCACCAGCGTCGCCCGCTTCGGTGCCCGTGGGCGGCACATCCGACGGGAAGGTAGTCACCGCACGACCAGTGCAGGAGGTTGTGCCGGCACTCGTGACCCGGGACGGCCCAGTTCGACACCTCGTACCAGTGGAGGCCGGCGGCACGCAGGCAGTCGTCGGCCACCTCGTACTTCGCCGCTTGGTCGTCGTCGTCGGGTGCCGCGGCCCCGGCGGCGACCCGCTGCCCGAGCGCGGTACCCGGCTCGATCGTGAGCGCGTACGCGCTCACGTGCGGCGGCTCGAGCGCGAGCGCCTGCTCGAGCGTGTCGCGCCAGTCGGCGACCGACTCGCCCGGGGTGCCGTAGATGAGGTCGACGTTGAACGTGTCGAAGCCCGCCGCGCGGGCCGCCTCCACGGCGAGGGCCACGTTCGCCGGATCGTGCGTGCGGTTGAGAGCTGCCAGGACGTGGGGCTGCATCGACTGCACCCCGAACGAGAGCCGCGTCACGCCACCGGCGCGGAAGGCGGCGAGCTTCTCCGCGTCGACGGAGTCGGGGTTGCACTCGACCGTCACCTCGGCGCCAGGGGCGAGCGGCACCTCGTCGAGGATCGCGACGAGATCCGCGGCGGGCAGCAGCGACGGCGTCCCACCACCGAAGAACACCGAGGTCGCGGCATCGAGCGCGCCGACGGTGCGCCAGCGCGCGAGGTCGGAGCGGCACGCGTCGACGTACGGGGTGATCAGCCCGTCACGGTCCGTCCAGGTTGCGAAATCGCAGTAGTCGCACCGGGTGGCACAGAACGGGATGTGCACGTAGACGCCGAGGGTCACCCGGCCATCGTCGCACGGCCGTCCCCCCGATGCGCATGGAGCGGTGCGCATGGCACCGGCGCACGGCTCCGGTGGGTGGCGGCGTCAGGCGAACTCCCCCACCAGGACCCGCGGCCGCACCGTGGTGGTGGCCCCCGGGGCCGCCTCGTCAGTGAGCACGAAGCCGAGGCTGCCCTCGGGAGCGTGGAAGGCGACGACGTCGACCCGTCGTCCGAGGATCGCGGTTGACAGCACCGTCGGGTCGGCGTGGTCGCCCGTCATCGCCCAGAGCTGGTATGTCCGGCCCGGCGCCAGCGCGGGGAGACGCTCGGCCATCAGGAACGCGTCGCCGTCGGGCATCGCCACGACGGTCGCGCTTGCCGCGCCCACCCGCCCTCTATCTGCGGGCGGCTCGAGATACCCCATCCGCGCCTTCGGGTCGGCCAGCGCGGTCAGCGCGGCGCGGCGGGTCCCCTCGCTCGAGACGCGCGCCTCCACGCTGGCGAGGCGGTCCTCCTGACGGGACATCTGGTCGTTCACCACGAACACCGTGATCGCTGCCGCGGCCGCGCTCGCGGCGGCGACCCCGGCGGCGACACGCATCCCGATCCCGCGCCGGGCCCGCGCCGCGCGCGCCGATACCAGCGGCAGCACGAGCCGCGGCGGATCGGCTTCGAGGGCCGCCTCGATGCGGTCCCACAACCCCTCGGGCGGGGCCGGCGCACCGGAGGATCCGAGGAGCGCGGCGACCTCGCGCAGGTCCGCGACCTCGTCGCGCGCGGCGGGCTCCCGGTCGAGGTAGTCCTCCACCTGCGTGCGCTCGTCGTCGTCGAGGGCGTCGAGCGCGTACGCGCCGAGCAGGTCGCCGAGCTCGACGGGCGTCAGCTCTCGAGCCATGGCTCCCCCGATCCGACCGCCCCGCTCGCCGAGAGCGTGCTGCGCAGCCGGCCGAGACCGGCGCGGATGCGGCTCTTCACGGTCCCCTCGGGCTGCCCGAGGAGGGTCGCGACCTCGCGGTAGGTGTGCCCGCCGAAGTAGGCGAGCTCGATGGCCGACCGCTCGTCCTCGTGCAAGGTGCCGAGGGCATCGCGGAGGTGCTCGGCGAGCGCGAGCTGCCAGACCTCGCGCTCGAGGTCGTAATCGGTGCCGCGGTCGCGGCGGGCGCCCCGCTCCTCGCGCGCGCGACGCGCGGATTCCGACCGGACCAGGTCGACCGAGCGACCATGGGTCTGCGCGAGGAGGTAGGCCCGCAGCGTGCCGCGCGCAGGGTCGAACTTCTCGGGGTCGTTCCAGAGGCGCAGGAAGACCTCCTGCACGACCTCCTCACCGAGTGCCCGGTCGTTGGTGATGCGCAGCGCAAGACCGAACGACGCGCCCGCGTGGCGCCGGTAGACCTCGGCGAGCGCCGGCTGGTGGAAGCGACCGATCGCGACGACGAGCTGCGCGTCGCTCGCCGCTCGGAACTCCTCGTCACTCGTCACTCGCCGATCCTCTCCTCTTCG
Organism: Acidimicrobiia bacterium; assembly: GCA_046598115.1. Taxonomy (GTDB): domain Bacteria; phylum Actinomycetota; class Acidimicrobiia; order IMCC26256; family PALSA-555; genus DASUAO01. The sequence continues at coordinate 3,402 of JBKJJI010000434.1, forward strand.
CCGTGCTCTTCGCCATGCTCTGCGCCATGCTCTGCGCCGTGCTCTGCACCCGGTCCCGGTGTACGAGACGTTCGGAGCCGCACGCGGACCCGGATGCCCCGAATAGCCTCCCCCAGATGGCCACCGCGACGCAGCGCAGCCCACTCGACCAGGGCCCCCTCGACCGCAGGCCGGCCGCCGATGCCGGGCTGGGCGCCGATGCACCACGGTTCGCGGCCGAGACCCGGGCCTTCCTCGACGAGCACGCCCCCGACGGCGTGTACCCCCCCGACTTCGCCCGGCGCCTCGCCACGGCCGGGCTCGTGGCACCCCACTGGCCCAGGCCCTGGGGCCTCGACGCCGGACCGGTGCAGCAGGTGGCCGTCGACGCCGAGCTGCGGGCCGCCCACGCGCCGCGCCCGTTCAACCCGATCGGCATCGGATGGGCCGGCCCCACGCTCCTCGTCGCCGGAACCGACGCGCAGGTCCAGCGCTGGCTGCCCGGGGTGCTCGACGGGTCGGAGATCTGGTGTCAGCTCTTCAGCGAACCGGAAGCCGGGAGCGACCTCGCATCGCTGCGGACCCGCGCCGTGCGCGACGGCGACGAGTGGGTCGTCGACGGGCAGAAGGTGTGGACGACGTTCGCGCACCTCGCGCGCTGGGGGATCCTGCTCGCCCGCACCGACCCCGAGGCCGACGCGCAGCACGGGATCAGCTACTTCGTCGTCGACATGCACTCCCCCGGCATCACCCTGCGTCCGATCCGCCAGATGGACGGCAACGCCGACTTCAACGAGGTCACCCTCGAACAGGTCCGCATCCCCGCCGACCACCTCGTCGGCACCGAGCACGACGGATGGCGTCTTGCCAAGGTGACCCTCGGCAACGAGCGTGTCTCGCTGTCGGGCGAGGGAGCGCTCTGGGGCCAGGGCCCCACCGCACAGGACGTGCTCGCGCTCGTACGGGACGCGGGAGGCGAGCCCGACCCCGTCCGTCGCCAACGGCTCGCGGCGCTCTACATCGAGGCCGAGGTGCTGCGCCTGATCCGGCTCCGCACGCTGGCTGCCCGGGTGCGCGGCCTCGAGCCAGGTCCCGAGGCGTCGGTCCGCAAGGCGTTGTCCGACGAGCACGGACAGCACGTCATGGCGATGGCCGTCGAGCTCGCGGGCACCGACGCGCTGCTCTCCGATCGCGGCCCGTACGGGGCCAAGACCTCCATGTGGGCAGGTGGCTACCTCTACTCGCGCGCGCTCACCATCGGCGGGGGGACGAGCGAGGTCCAGCGCGGCATCGTGGCCGAGCGCGTCCTGGGACTCCCGCGCGACCCTCCTGTCACTGCGGCGGCGCCGGGTCGGGCGGTGGAGTGAGGCGGCCCCGATGAGGCAGGCCGGGTGAGGATCGACCCGGAGAAGAACCCGGGCTTCGAGCCGTGGGTCCGGGGCCAGGCGAAGCGCGAGCCGCGCACCCTGCGGACCCACCGCCGCGTGCGCGCCGAGGAGCTGCGCTGCCACCCCGACCTGTGCGAACGCCTCCACGTGCTCGCCGAGGACCTCCCGCTCGCCCACTTCCGCTACGTGTGCGGGTTCCCGATCCTCGTGCACGGCAACGGCGTGGTCTTCGCCGTCGCGGCGGGGACGACATGGATGGCGTTGCGCATCCCCGACGGCGGGCACGGCGCGGTCGAACGCACCCGATGGGGGACCCGCGGCCTGCGGCCCGACTGGGTCGACGCCGCCCCCTGGCTGACCGAGACCACGGCGCAGGACGGTCTGCGCCGAGCGCGTGGGTGGGCGCGCGGCGCCTACGACCACGCCGAACGACTCGTACCATCGCGTCGGTGACGGTCACCGTCACCTGACCATCGTCGGCACGCTCGACGACCGTCCGCGTGGGCAGGCTCGAGCCGGCGATGAACGCACCACCGATCAGGCGCAGCTTCAACTACGACCCCGAGGTGATCTCCAGGTTCCCGGGCGTCTCGGTGACAACCTTGTGGTCGAGATGCTCGAACCATGCCCGGACTCGCGACTGGACCTCGTCGTCGCCCACCGTCGGCCGGAAGGACTCGGTGCGGATCAGCGGTGCCATCGGTCGGACCTCCTGGTGCCGATCGGTGTCCTGGTGCCGGTCAGTCGTCGAGTCGGAGCGCGGCGACGAAGGCCTCCTGGGGCACCTCGACGCGCCCGATCTGCTTCATGCGCTTCTTGCCTTCTTTCTGACGGTCGAGCAGCTTGCGCTTGCGGCTCACGTCGCCGCCGTAGCACTTGGCGATGACGTCCTTGCGCTTGGCCTTCACCGTCTCACGTGCAATGACGCGCCCGCCGATGGCGGCCTGGATGGGCACGTCGAAGAGCTGCCGCGGGATGAGCTCGCACAGCTTGTCGGTCATCCGTCGGCCGTAGTCGTACGCCTTGTCGCGATGCATGATCGTGGAGAACGCGTCGACCGGGACCGAGTTCAGCAGCACGTCGACGCGAACAAGGTCGGCGGGGCGATACCCGGCCGGCTCGTAGTCGAGGCTCGCGTACCCGCGGGTGCGCGACTTCAGCTGGTCGAAGAAGTCCATGACGATCTCGGCCAGCGGGATCAGGTAGACGAGCTCGACCCGGTCCTCGGAGAGGAACTCCATCTTCGTCTGCTCGGCGCGGCGCTGCTGGCACAGCTCCATCACCGCGCCGACATGGTCGCTCGGGGTGAGCACCGTCACCGTCACGAACGGCTCCTCGACCCGGTCGATCTGCGTGGTCGGTGGCATCGACGACGGGTTGTCGACGATCTCGTCGGTGCCGTCGAGCAGGTGCGCGTGGTACTCCACGTTCGGTGCAGTCGCGACGAGCGAGAGGTTGTACTCGCGCTCGAGGCGCTCCCGCACGATCTCCATGTGGAGCAGGCCGAGGAAACCGCACCGGAACCCGAAGCCGAGTGCTCCCGAGGTCTCCGGCTCGTAGGTGAACGACGAGTCGTTGAGCCGGAGCTTCTCGAGGGCGTCGCGCAGGTCGGAATACTCGTCACCCACCACCGGGTACAGGCCGCAGAACACCATCGGCTTCGGGGTGTGGTACCCGGGGAGCGCCGCACCCGGG
>JBKJJI010000315.1:0-3227 GCA_046598115.1 Acidimicrobiia bacterium
GTCCGCACGCTCACCAACGGCCTGTACGAGCCCATCCTCGCGGCGCTGCGGGCAGGCGACTCCGCGACCCGCGTGGTCGCCGCCGTCGCGGCCTCGCCCTGGGGGACCGGTGAGAACGCGGTGATCCGCCTCCATCAGGACGGCTGATCGGACTCCCCGATCTGACGCGATCGGTCCTTGCGTCGAGCGTCGCGCGCGGTGAGACTCACCCGTCGCACGTTCACCCTGAGGAGTGTCCGCATGTCCGTTCGTCGTCTCGTCGCCGTCTTCCTGGGCGCATCGCTCGCCGCCTCCGCCTTCGCGGGACCCGCGTCGGCATCGGTGCCCGACAAGAAGAAGAAGGCTGCGCCCCTTCAGATCCTGATCACCAACGACGACGGCGTCGGTGCCGAGGGGATCGACGCGCTCGTCGAAGCCGTCAGCGGCCTCAAGGGCGTGAAGGTCACCGTCATCGCCCCCGACGTCAACAAGTCGGGCTCGGGCTCGAACACCACGCCCGGACCGCTCGTCACCGCCGACGCGACGACCGCGAGCGGATACCCGGCGACCGCGGTGCAAGGGTTCCCCGCCGACAGCGTCATCTACGCGCTCGACGAGGGTGGCGCGAAGAAGCGTCCGGACCTCGTGATCTCCGGCATCAACGAGGGCCAGAACCTCGGGAAGATCGGCGACGAGGTCTCGGGGACCGTGGGCGCGGCCAAGGCGGCCGCGGCGCGCGGGATCCCGGCACTGGCAGTCAGCCAGGGCCTCCTCTCCGGCGCCGACCCGCAGTACGAGGTCGGCGTCGAGGCCGTCCTCGACTGGATCGCCGACAACCGAAAGGCGCTCACCCCGAAGAAGGGCAAGAAGGTCACCGTCATCCTCGAGAACCTCAACATCCCGACCTGCGCCGCCGGTCAAGTCCGCGGGCTGTTCGAGACGGAGCTGGCACCGACCACCGACGGGGCGATCACCGACCAGAACTGTGCGTCGACGCTCGACAACCCGACGAACGACATCGAGGCATTCAACAACGGCTACATCACGCTGACCGACGTCCCGATCCCGACCCTCTGAGCTCGGAGCTCGTTCAGGCGCTCGGTCAGGCGAGCTTCGACAGCAGCAGGTCGACGCTCTCGAGATCCTCGATCGCGGTCGTCGCGCCACGCATGCCGCCCTGGCCGACGTCCTCGGTCTGCCAGCGGCTGCCCATCGCGGCCGTTGACGTGGCCGAGTTCCACCCGTAGATCGCGAGCAGGCGGTACTGCTCCCACGCGTCGTCGAACGACAGGGCGATCCCCGCCGCGCCCAACACGTCGAGGTAGTGGCGGAGCCACTCGACCTCGTGGGCTCGACGTATCTCGGTCGGCGTGGAGTTGCTGAGGACGTAGGCGAAGTCGCGCATGCCGGCCGCGCGCCAGACCATGCCCCAGTCGAAGAAGCCGGCCCGGTCGCCGTCGAGGAAGAGGTTCCCAAGGTGGGGGTCGCCGTGGATCAGGGTCGGAGGGCCCGCACCGAGCAGCGCCGCGATGTCTTCGGCCCGCTCGACGTACAGCCGGGCCAGACGGCGGAACGTCGGGCCCATCTGCTCACCGAAGCGGTCGTCCGCCTTCGCGATGAAGGCACCTCCGCCGCCGAACGCCACGCGCAGACCCTCGGTCACCCAACGGAGGTCGGTGTCGAGCCGGGGGTCACCCCAGTACCGCGCGTGGAGCAGCGCGAGCTCGTGGACGACAGACGCGACCGAGTCGGCGACATCGTCGTCGGCCGGGCTGAGCAGTCGACACCCCGACGCTTCGAGATCCTCGATGACCATCACGAAACGGCCGTCGTCGTCGGTGGACGCGTGATGCACAGCCGGCACCCGGAGCGGCACCTCGGTGCCGACATCGCGGTAGAAGCGGGCCTCGGCGAGCCCGAGCCCGACGGCGTCGACGAAACGACGCTGACGTTCGTCGAACGGCGCCAGCTTCAGGAAGACCGACGCCGGGCCGTCGGCATCGTCGCCGTAGGTGAGCCCCAACCGCGCCCGGCCCGTCGTACCGGAATGCGCGTCGAGCACGGCGACTGCCGACACTGACCGCCCGAGCGCCTGGGTGAGCCAGGTGGGCGTCGCGTCAGCGACGTCGATCGGGATCGGCAGCGTGGTCACGGCGGCAGTCTGGCCCACCGCGCGCAGAGGTGTCAGGCGGGAGGTGTCAGGCGGGAGCCGGTTGCACGCCCCGCACGAGACGGCCTGGGTATGCGCCTGTGGACGCGCCGTTGCGGTACGTGACGACACCCCGCTTGATCGTCGCGACGTAGCCCTGCGCACCCTGCAGGAGACGCCGGCCACCGCCGGGCAAATCGTCGCGCACGACGGGGTTGTCGAGCTCGAGCGCGTCGTAGTCGATCACGTTCACGTCGCCCAGCATCCCTGGTGCGAGCACGCCGCGGTCGAACAACCCGTACAGCTCCGCCGTCTCCCGGCACTGCTTGCGCACGATCGTCTCGATCGGGACGCGGCCGCCTCGGGTGCGGTCGCGGGTCCAGTGCGTGAGGAGGTACGTCGGCATCGACGCGTCGCAGACGATCCCGAGATGCGCGCCGCCGTCGGCGAGGCTCAACACGCTCCTGGGGTCGTTGATCATCTCGAGCACCGGCTCGCTCGACCCGTCGCTGTAGCCGAGCAGCGGGACGAGCAGCATCGCCCGTCCGTCGTCCTCGAGCATCGCGTCGTACGCGACCTCGAGCGGCGTCCGGCCCTCACGCTCGGCGATCGCCGCGATGCTCTTCTCGGGACCGGGCTCGTAGTCCGGGGGCGTCCCCATGACGAACGTCTTGGTGTAGGCACCCTCGAGGCGGGCGGCGATCGCTTCGTCGGGCTCCCACCCGATGATGCGCTCGCGCACGGCCGGGTCGCGGAGCAGGTCGAGCAGCGCCGGGAGCGGGCGATCCCGCAGCTCGATGTACGCCGGGATCACGTCGAGCAGGTTGTGGCTCGTCTGGTGCCCCGCGAGCAGACCCGTCGGGCGGCCGGCGACCTGGGCCCGCAGGTCGGCGCCGTCGGCGACCGCCGCGTTCGACGTCGCGAGGATCTCGCGCCAGAGGTCGGGCGCGGAGTCGACCTGGATGAGCACGAAGGAGACCGGGCGTCCGATGGCTGCCGACAGGCGCGCCATCCACTCGACCTCGCGTTTGGTGCCCTCGGGGTCCTCGCCCGCCGAGCCGAGCGGGGCGACCTCGAAGACGCCGGCCCCCGCGTCGCG
>JBKJJI010000417.1:0-5976 GCA_046598115.1 Acidimicrobiia bacterium
ACGCCGGCCCCCGCGTCGCGCAAGCCCTTCCCGATCCCGAAGAGCTCGTCTTCCGCCGCGAAGGTCCCCGGCACGGGCTCACCGTCGACGGCGCGGTGCGCAAGCGTGCGGCTCGTCGAGAACCCGAGCGCTCCGGCCTCGATCGCCTCCCGCACGATGGCGCGCATCTGCGCGATGTCGTCGGCGGTCGCCGGCTCGTTGCGCGCCCCCCGCTCGCCCATCACGTACGCACGGACGGCGCCGTGGGCGATCTGCGTCCCCAGGTCCATCGTCCACGAGCCCTGCTCGAGCACGTCGAGGTGCTCAGGGAAGGTCTCCCAGCCCCACGGGATCCCCGCCGCGAGCACCGCGCTCGGGATGTCCTCGACGCCGGCCATCAGGTCGATGAGCCAGTCGTGGCGATCCGCCGCGACCGGAGCGAACCCGACACCACAGTTGCCCATCACGGTCGTCGTCACGCCGTGCCATGCGCTCGGTGCGAGCTCCTGGTCCCACGTGGCCTGACCGTCGTAGTGCGAGTGGACGTCGACCCAGCCCGGTGCCACGAGCATGCCGGTCGCGTCGATCACTTCGTCGGCGCCATCAGCGTTCACGTCGCCGACCGCGGTGATGCGCCCGTCGTCGATCGCGACGTCGGCGACGTATGGCGCGGCTCCGGTGCCGTCGACGACGGTGCCGCCTCGGATGACCATCTGGTGACGCATGGTGTCCTCCTGATCAGGATGGGCGCGCGGACGGCTGGTCCGGCGCGAGGAACCCTCTGGCGAGGGTCTCGAGTGTCCGGGTGAACAGACGCTCGGTGTCGATCGGTCGGGCGAGGAACTCGAGGAGCTCCGGTGCATCGGCGACGTCGGCCGCGGTCCAGAGCTCCTCCGGTGCGTCGCGCGACTCCGGGGCGCGCTCGACCTGGAGATCGGTGAGCACGGATCCGCTCACGAGGTAGAGGACCGCTTGCACGGCGAACGCCGCATCGGCCCCCCGCAGCCCCGCCGCGTGCAGCTCGCGCACGAGGACTCGGCGCGCCGGCTGGAACACGGCCTCGGTCCGGCCCTGGCGGTGCGCGACGCCCACGAGGTGGGAGCGCTCGAGCAGGTTGCGTCGCAGGGAGCGGCCGAGGGAGACGATCCGCGCGATGGGGTCGGTGCCGGTCACGCGCACGGTTCCCACCTCGGTGGCAACGCGGTCGGCGACCGCGGCAAGCAGCGCGTCCTTGTCGCCGACGTGCCAGTAGATCGCAGTCACCGCGACGCCGAGCTGCGCGGCGAGCCCGCGCATCGTAAGCCCGTCCGGTCCGTCGCGATCCACCATCTCGACGGCGATGTCGACGATGCGCTCGGCGGTGACCGGCACCTTGGTGACCGGCACCTTGGCGACCCCCGCCCTGGAGACCCCCGCCCTGGAGACCCCCGCCCTGGAGACCCCTGCTTGACGGGTCGTCGCGGTCATGGAACGATGTTACAGGAACGCGGTTACAGACGCACGGGGAACCTCCCCGGCGCCCCGGGCCGGCCAAGTCGAGGGAGCCATGACGACCACCGATCTGCAGGCTGCGGACGCCCGGTACACGATCGTCTCGGCCGACGGTCACGCCGGCAACGAGATCCACGGGTATCGCGACTACCTCGAGCAGGCCTACCTCGACGACTTCGACCGATGGGTCGCCGACTACGTCGTGCCGTTCCCCGACCTCGAGGGTCCCGACGCCAGCCGCAACTGGGACAGCGACCGCAGGCTCGCGGAGACGGAAGCCGACGGCATCGTCGCCGAGGTGCTCTTCCCCAACACCGTGCCGCCGTTCTACCCGAAGGGGTCGCTCACCGCGCAACCCCCCGCTGCCAATGCCGGCGACCTCGCGCTGCGATGGGCGGGCCTGCGCGCGCACAACCGCTGGCTCGCCGACTTCTGCGCGGCGGCGCCCGGTCGTCGGGCCGGCATCGCGCAGATCCTCCTGCACGACCTCGACGCCGCGGTCGCCGAGGTGCGCTGGGCGAAGGACGTCGGGCTCACCGGAGGGGTGCTGCTCCCGGGGGCGCCCCCGGGAACCGACCTGCCGCCCCTCTACAAGGCGTACTACGAGCCGCTGTGGGCGGTGTGCGAAGAGCTCGAGATGCCGCTCAACCACCACTCGGGGAGCGCGGTCCCTCCGCTGGAGGACACTCCGGAGGACAAGGTGATCTTCCTGCTCGAGGTCACGTGGTGGGCGAACCGGGCGCTGTGGCACCTGATCGTCGGCGGCGCGATGGAACGACACCCGAACCTGCAGTTCGCGTTCACCGAGCAGGGCACCGCATGGATCCCGGAGCGGCTCGCCATCCTCGACTACTTCTTCTCGCGCATGCGCGGTGACGGCGACGCCGCCGGCTCCCAGGAGGTCGAGTGGGGCGAACCAATACGCAAGCTCTCGCTCCAGCCCAGCGAGTACTGGGCCCGGCAGTGCCATGTCGGCGCCAGCTTCATGCGCCCGAGCGAGGTGCCGTTGCGCGAGGCCGTCGGCGTCGACCGGATCATGTGGGGCTGCGACTACCCGCACCGGGAGGCGAGCTACCCGTACTCGCGTGAGGCGCTCCGACTGGCGTACGCAGGTGTGGAGCCGGCCGAGGTGCAGGCGATGGTCGGCGGGAACGCCGCCGCGCTCTACGGCTTCGATCTGGACGCGCTCGCACCGATCGCGGCCCGAGTCGGACCGACCGTCACGGAGATCGCGACGCCGATCGCGCCCTCCGACATCCCGGCCGGCGCGGCGAAGTGCCCCGCGTTCGCCGGACAGCCGATCGGGATCCCCACCACCAAGTAAGCACGGACGTGCGTCTCTCACCCCGCCAGAAGCGGGTGAGAGACGCATCAAGAGAAAGGGACGATGAAGCGATTCGAGGGGCGGACGGCGGTCGTCACCGGGGGTGGCAGCGGGCTGGGCCGCGCCATGGGTGAGCGGTTCGCGCGCGAGGGCATGCGGGTCGTCCTCGCCGACGTGCGCCCCGAGGCGCTCGACGCCACGGTCGCGGAGCTGCGCGCCGATGGCCTCGAGGTCACGGGCATCCCCACCGACGTCGCCGACCTCGCGTCCGTGGAGGCGCTGCGCGATGCGGCCATCGAGGCCTACGGCGCGGTGCACGTCGTCTGCAACAACGCGGGGATCGGTGCCGGTGCCGAAGGGAAGGTCTGGGAGCACCAGGTCAACGACTGGCGTTGGGCGATCGGCGTGAACCTGTGGGGCGTGATCCACGGGGTCAACGCGTTCGTCCCCCACATGCTCGAGCACGGCGAAGAAGGCCACGTCGTGAACACCTCGTCGGGCAACGGCGGGATCTCGCCGCTGTCGGCCACACCGCAGTACTCCGTCACGAAGGCAGCGGTCGTGACCCTCACCGAGGTCCTGTACGCCCAGCTCGACGAGGCCCAGGCCGACCGGCCCAGCAGCCGAAGCGGGGACCGGATCGGCGCCTCCGTGCTGTTCCCGGGACCGCACATGCTGCGCACCGGCTTGTTCGACGCCTGGAAGCACCGCCCCGCGGAGCTCGCGAACCCGACGCCCCGCAAGGCACCGGGCGTCACGCTCGAGCAGTACGAGCAGATGATGGCCGACGCCGGCGTCGAGGTGCAGTACACGCCGGTCGAAGAGGTGGCCGGCCGAGTCCTCGACGCGATCCGGTCAAACCAGTTCTGGATCCTCCCCCCGAGCGACCGCAGCGACGAGTCGATCCAGGCCCGTGCCGACTCGATGCTGGCGCGATCGAACCCCGCCTACATGCGCGCCGTCGCGGGCTGAACCGAGGAGCGACAGATGTCCGACAAGTACCTGGTGATCTCGGCCGACTGTCACGCCGGCCTCCCCAACGACCAGTACCGCGAGTGGCTCGACCCCGAGCTGCGCGAGCCCTTCGACGCGTTCATGGTCGAGCGGGCAAAGATGATCGAAGATTCCGGGTCCATGATGGACGAGGACTTCGCCGAGGAGTGGCAGCGCGAGAACGAAGAGGGCCTGCGCGGCGGATGGGACGCCGCCCGACGCGACAAGGAGCTCGACGCCGACGGCGTGGCCGGTGAGGTCATCTTCCCCGACGCCGACGCGGTGAGCGGGGGTGCCTCCGCCCCCTTCGGCGCCGGCCTCAGCTCCTCCACCGAGGTGCCGCCGGCACTCCTGATGGGTGGCGCACGCGCCCACAACCGCTGGCTCGCCGACCTCGTGGCCGCGAGCCCAGAACGTCGAGCGGGAATCGCGATCGTCCCCGTCCTCGACGACGTCGACGCAGCGGTCGCCGAGATCACCCGGGCGCGCGAGTCCGGGCTGCGCGGCGGCATCCTCATCCCCTCGATGTGGGACCCGTACCCGCCGTATCACGACGCGCGCTACGACAAGGTCTGGGCCACGTGCCAGGACCTCGACATGCCGGTGCACCTGCACTCCGGCGCGGCCGACCGCGCGTCCTACGGCGAGCACGTCGGCATCTACGTGACCGAGGTGCGGTGGTGGTCGACCCGACCGCTGTGGTTCCTGCTCTGGGCGGGGAAGTTCGAGCAGTTCCCGAGGCTCGAGATGGGCGTCACCGAGTGCGGGTCGTTCTGGGCCGCCGACCTCCTGTGGACGTCCGACATCGCGTACGACCGCGAGCACGCGGCGAAGAAGCTCGGATCGGCGCTCACCGACTCCCTGAAGATGCGACCGAGCGAGTACTTCGACCGCAACTGCTTCATCGGTTCGGCCAACACCCGGCGCCGGGAGCTGGCCCGCCGCTACGAGATCGGGATCGACAACATCCTCTGGGGCAACGACTTCCCCCACCCCGAGGGGACGTGGCCGCACACCAAGGAGTGGCTCCGCAACGCGTTCTGGGACATGCCGATCGACGAGTCGCGCCGGATCCTCGGGCTCAGCGCCGCCGAGGTCTTCAACTTCGACGTCGACGCCCTGGCCCCGCTCGTCGAGCGGATCGGCCCGACGCCGGCCGAGCTCGGCCAGACCGGCGCAGAGCACGAGGCGAGCCTCGCCAAGTGGGCCGACGTTCGCACCGCGGGCCGGTCGTGGGTCACCGGCATCGAGGCGGTCGAGGTCCCCGCGGGCGACTGACCCGGACTCCGACGCGAGAACGGCGGATCCTGGCGAGGCGAACGTCTGTTCGCTACGCTCGTCGGATGGTTGCCCTCCAGGGGACGCTCCTCGGTGCCGACGAGCCCGCGGTCGATCCGATCGCCGAGGCCGAGCACCTCGCGCTCGACACGCACTCGTGGATCGACATCCGCCGGGGGTACCTCCGGGGCGCCGACACCCTCCTCGAGCACCTCGCCGGCACCGTCACGTGGCGGCGCGGGCGGCGCTGGATGTACGAGCGGATCGTCGACGAGCCCCGCCTGTCGTGGGGCGCGAAGGCCGACGAACCGGTGCCCCACCCGGCGATCGACGAGCTCCGTCACGCGCTCACCGGCGACTACGGCGTGCCGTTCGGCGGGCCGTTCCTCAACTACTACCGCGACGGACGCGACAGCGTCGCCTGGCACGGCGACACCGAGATGCGCCATGTCGAGGACACGAGGGTCGCCATCCTCACCCTCGGGGCCGCGCGCCCGTTCCTCGTCCGGCCGCGTGGCGGCGGCCGCTCCCGCGACCTCCGACCGGGGTCGGGCGACCTCATCGTCATGGGGGGCGCCTGTCAGCGGGACTGGGAGCACGCCGTCCCCAAGACCGCCTCGGCCGGACCGCGGATCAGCGTCTCGGTTCGCTGGACCTCGGGACGGGGTCCGGCGATCTCCTCACCGGGGCGGCTCTAGCATCGCGGTCGTGCTCAACATGAAGGCCACCTGCGAGCGGTGCGACGCCGCCCTCCCCTCCGACGCCGAGCACGCCAGGATCTGCAGCTTCGAGTGCACGTTCTGCGCATCGTGCGCCGACGAGGTGGAAGCGCGCTGCCCCAACTGCGGCGATGCGCCCACCCCTGATCCCCTGATCCCCTGATCCCCCGACCCCCCGAGGACCCATGCTGC
>JBKJJI010000263.1:0-5638 GCA_046598115.1 Acidimicrobiia bacterium
CCCGCACCATCCGCTCGGCCAGGTCGGTAGCCGCACTCGCGGGCGCGTCGGCGGCCGCACGCATCCGGTCGAGGTCGAGCTCGAGCGTCTCCATCAGACCGGCGAGCGCACTCAGGCTGAGGACGCAGGTATCGACGGCGTCGAACAGCGGCTCCTTGTCCTCCTGGAGGTCGCGGTTGTACGCGAGCGGGAGCCCCTTGAGGGTCGCGAGGAACCCGGTCAGGTCCCCGATGAGGCGACCGGCCTTCCCGCGTGCGAGCTCGGCGATGTCGGGGTTCTTCTTCTGCGGCAGCATCGACGAACCCGTGCTGTGAGAGTCGGCGAGCCGGAAGAAGCCGAACTCCTCGCTGGCGAAGAGCACGATCTCCTCACCGAGGCGCGACAGATGCACCTGCTCGAGCGCGGCGACGAAGAGCGCCTCGGCCACGAAGTCGCGGTCGGAGACGGCATCGAGCGAATTCTCAAACCGGCGGGAGAACCCGAGCGCGGCGGCGGTCGCGTCGGGGTCGAGGGGGATGCTCGAACCCGCCAGCGCGCCGGCACCCAGGGGCGAGACGTCGGCACGGGACAGCGCATCACGCCACCGCGTCACATCCCGGGCGAGCGTCCAGTGGTGTGCGAGCAGATGGTGCGCAACCAGGACGGGCTGGGCGCGCTGCAGATGGGTGTACCCGGGCAGATACGCGTCCGACGGGGCGGCCGCGGCCCGGTGCACCAGCACGGTCTGGAGGGCGTGGGTCCGTCGGACGACCTCCCGGCCCGCGTCGCGCAGCCAGAGGCGGAGATCGGTAGCGACCTGGTCGTTGCGGCTCCGCCCGGTGTGGAGCTTGGCGCCCGCGTCTCCTGCGAGCTCGGTCACACGGCGCTCGACGGCCGTGTGGATGTCCTCGTCAGTGGGCGCGAACACGAACGTGTCGTCATCGAGCTCGCGGGACACGGTGGCGAGCGCGGCGACGAGTGCGTCGACCTCCTCGGCGGTGAGGACACCCACGGACCCGAGCATGCGCGCGTGGGCCCGAGAGCCCTCCACGTCGGCCGCCGCGAGGCGTACGTCGAACGGGAGGCTCACCGTGAACGCCCACAGCTCGTCGCTCGGGCTCCCTGCGAAGCGCCCGTGCCACAGCGGCCGGCCACGCTTGTCGGGAGCAGGCTGGCTGCGGTCAGGCATCGGGAGGCCCCTGGCGACGGGCCACGGTCTCGAGCCCGAGACCCCAGAGCCGCACGAACCCGGCGGCGTCCTCGTGGCGGAAGGCGTCGGCGGCGTCGTAGGTCGCGAGCGCGTAGTCGTAGAGCCCCGCCGGCGACCGCCGTCCCGAGACGGTGCACCGTCCCGGCTCGAGCCGCAGCCGGACCTCCCCCGTCACCGGCGTCTGGGAGGCGTCGACGAAGGCGTCGAGCGCGCTCCGCAGCGGCGAGAACCACAGCCCGTCGTAGACGAGCTCGGCGTAGCGGGGCTCGAGACGCGCCTTCTCCCGCAGCAGATCGCGCTCAAGGGTGATCGACTCGAGGTCGGCATGCGCCAGGATCAGTGCGAGCGCACCCGGGCACTCGTACACCTCTCGGCTCTTGATCCCCACGCGGCGGTTCTCGACCATGTCGAGCCGTCCCCACCCGTAGCTGCCGACGATCCGGCCCACCTCACCCACGAGCCGGTGCAGCGGCATCGCCTCGCCGTCGAGCGTGATGGGAACACCGGCCTCGAAGCCGAGCACGAGCTCCCAGGGGTCCCGAGGAGCATGGGCGGGGTCGACGGTGAGCGCATACGGCTCCGACGGCGGTGCCGCCCACGGGTCCTCGATCGCGCCGCACTCGATGGACCGTCCCCAGAGGTTCTCGTCGATGGAGTACGGGTTGTCCTTGCGCACCGTGATCGGGATGTCGTGCGCCGTCGCGTAGTCGATCGAATCCTCCCGGGTGAACCCCCAGACCCGGACCGGGGCCAGGACCTCGAGGTCCGGGGCCAACGCCCGACTCGACACCTCGAAGCGCACCTGGTCGTTGCCCTTGCCGGTGCAGCCATGTGCGACGGCGTCGGCACCGTGCTCGCGCGCGGCGCGCACGAGGTGCTTCACGATGACGGGCCGGCTGAGCGCCGACACGAGCGGGTACTTGCCCTCGTAGAGCGCGTTCGCGCGCAGTGCCGGGAGGCAGTAGTCGGTCGCGAACTCCTCCTGCGCGTCGACGACGACCGCCTCGACAGCGCCGGCCGCGAGGGCCCGTTGGCGGATCGTCTCCCAGTCGTCGTCGGCGCTCTGGCCGACATCGACGGCGAGCGCGATGACCTCGGCACCCCACTCCTCCTGGATCCACTTCACCGCGACGGAGGTGTCGAGCCCGCCGGAGTACGCGAGGACGACTCGCTGGCTGCTCATGGTCCTGTGCTCCTCTTCGGTCCTGGGCGTGTGGGTTCGTGCATCGGGATCAGAGCCCGGCGAGCTCGGCGAGCTGGGCGGCGACTGCAGCGCCCCCGGCCCGCTCCGAGCAGACCAGGATGAGGGTGTCGTCGCCGGCAACGGTGCCGAGCACGTCGGGCAGGCCGGAGCGGTCGATGGCCGAGCCGATCACGTGCGCGGAGCCCGGCGGGGTCCGCAGCACGACGAGGTTCGCACTCGACGCGACCTCGACCACGAACTCGCCCATCACCCGGCGCAGCAGGTCGTCGGGCGCGGGACGCTCCGTCGCGTGCTCCGGGATCGCGTACGCCATCGCGCCACCGGGGATCCGCACCTTCACGGCCCCCAGCTCCTCCAGGTCGCGGCTCACCGTGGCCTGCGTCGCCACGACCCCGCCGGAGGCGAGGAGCTCGACGAGCTGCGCCTGGCTCGAGACCGCCTGGTCCTCCAGGAGCCGAGCGATCCTGTGCTGCCGTTGCGGCTTGCCCAGCGTTGCCATCACGCACGCCTTCCCGTTGCACCGAGCTCGGTTCCCGTTGCACCGAGCTCGGCGCCCGGTGCGACCAGCTCGGCGAAGAGCGCCCGGATGGCGTGCATCCGGTTGGCGGCCTGGGCCCAGACGGCCGAACGGCTTCCTTCGATCACGTCGGCGGCCACCTCCTCGCCCCGGTGGGCCGGCAGGCAGTGCAGGAACCACGCATCCGGCCCGGCCGCGGCCATGAGGTCGACATCCACGCAGTAGCCCGCGAACGCGGCGCGGCGCGCCTCGGACTCGTCCTCTTGCCCCATCGACGTCCACACGTCGGTGTAGACGGCATCCGCGCCCCTGACGGCCTCGTACGGGTCGAGGACCTGCTCGACCGCCCCACCCAGATTGCGGGCCCGGTCGAGAGCGACATCGTCGAGCTCGTACCCCTGCGGGGACGCGATCACCAGCTCGACGCCCGACAGTGCGGCACCGAACGCGAGCGACGCCGCGACGTTGTTGCCGTCACCGATGTACGCGAGGCGGCGACCTTCGAGCCCGCCGCAGAGCTCCCGGAGCGTGAGCAGGTCGGCGAGGGCCTGGCACGGGTGGGCGCGGTCGGAGAGGAGGTTCACGATGGGGATGTCGACGACGCTGCGCCAGGTCTCGAGGGTCTCGTGGTCGAAGACCCGCGCCGCGATCACGCGCACGAACGATGCGAACGTCCGCGCGACATCCTCGACCGACTCACGCACGCCGAGGCCCACCTCTTCGGCACGCACGTACACGGGGTGCCCTCCGAGGGTATGCACGGCCATCTCGGTGCTGACCCGGGTACGCGCGCTGGGCTTCTCGAAGAAGAGCGCGACGCCGTGACCCGCGAGCGGGCGGGCGACGCCGGCCGGGTCCTGCTTCCACGCCGCCGCGCGGTCGAGGATCGCGCCGAGACTCCCGGGGTCGAGATCGTCGACCTCGAGGAACGAGAGCGTCGGTGTGGCGTCGTTCACGTCGCGCCCTCCTCGGCGAACGGGGTGGCCAGGGCGGCTAGGACCACACGGAGCATCGCGACCGCCTCGTCGATCTCGTCGTTGCGCACGAGGAGCGACGGTGCGAGCCGCAGCGCCGTCGGGGTGACCGCGTTGAGGACCAGACCGGCAGCGAGACATGCCGCGGCGACCGCACCCGCATCGATCCCGGGCGCGAGCTCGGCGGCGAGGAGCAGCCCCGCCCCGCGCACGCCCGTCACGCCGGGGAGCTCCAGCAGCGCGTCTCGGAGGTGCGCTCCCGCGGACGCCGCGCGGGTCGGGACGTCGGCGGACTCCATGACGTCGAGGACCGCCAGCGCGGCCCGAGCGGCGAGTGGCTGCCCGCCGAAGGTGCTCGCGTGGTCCCCCGCCCGGAACGCCTCGGCAACCTCGGCCCGGGCCCAGCACGCGCCGATCGGGACGCCGTTGCCGAGCGCCTTCGCCATCGTCACCACGTCGGGCGCGATGCCTGCGTGCTGGAAGCCGAACCAGCGGCCGGTGCGCCCGAGGCCCGTCTGCACCTCGTCGACGATCAGGAGCGCCTCCCGCTCGTCGCACAGCGTGCGGACGGCCTCAAGGTAGCCCGAGGATGCCGGCTGGACGCCGCCCTCCCCCTGCACGGCTTCGAGCATCACCGCACAGACCCGCTCGTCGAGGGCCGCAGCGAGGGCGTCGACGTCGTCGTAGGGCACGTACCGGAAGCCCGGAGGGAGCGGCTGGAAGGCCTCGTGCTTCTGGGGCTGGCCGGTCGCGGCGAGCGATGCGAGGGTGCGGCCGTGGAACGAGCCGAACGCGCTGACGATCTCGTGGCGGGCCGGCCCGCCCTGGGTCTGGCCGTACCGACGGGCGAGCTTGATCGCGCACTCGTTGGCCTCGGCACCCGAGTTGGCGAAGAACGTGCGCCCCCCACCACCGAGGAGGTTGTCGAGCCGGGCGGCGAGCCGGGGCTGGAGATCGTTGTAGTAGAGGTTCGAGACGTGCAGGAGCGTCGTCGCCTGGTCGGCGATCGCCGCGGCGACGGCCGGGTGGGCGTGGCCGATCGACGTGACCGCCAGCCCGGACAGGAAGTCCAGATAGCGACGATCCTCGGAGTCCCAGAGGATCGTCCCCTCGCCGCGCACGAACGCGACGGGGAGGCGACCGTAGGTCTGCATCACGAACTCCTCGTCGAGCGCGCGGACCTCCGCCAGATCGGGTGCCAGATCGGGTGCCAGATCGGTCACCGGTCGATCACCGTCCCCACACCCTCCCGAGTGAAGAGCTCGAGGAGGAGCGCGTGCGCGACGCGCCCGTCGAGCACGTGGGCACGGTGCACCCCGTCGCCCAGCGCGTCCATGCACGAACGGATCTTGGGGATCATCCCCTCGCCGACCTTCCCGTCGGCGAGGAGACGCTCGAGGCCCGCCACGTCGGTCTGGGAGAGGAGCGACGCCTCGTCACCGAAGTCGGCATAGATGCCGGTGACGTCGGTCAGGTACACGAGCTTCTCCGCCCCGAGGGCACTCGCGATCGCCCCCGCGGCGGTGTCGGCGTTGACGTTGTAGGGCTGCCCGTCCGCGTCGGCGCCGATCGTCGCGACGACGGGGATGAGCTCCTCGCGCAGGATGCGCTCGAGGACCGAGGCGTCGACCGCCCCGATGTCGCCGACGAACCCGAGGCGGGGATCGCGCTGGGAGACCCGCAGCAGGCTGGCGTCCTCCCCCGACATGCCCATCGCGTAGGAGCCGTGACGGTTCAGTGTGGTGACGATGTCG
>JBKJJI010000011.1:0-12307 GCA_046598115.1 Acidimicrobiia bacterium
AGGCGTCGGGGTCGCCCACCACGTGGACGAGCGCGAACACCAGCGCCGACACGAACACGGCCCACCCGGGGGAGGTGCGCCGCAGGAGCCCGCGGAGCAGCGCCCCCCGGAACAACAGCTCCTCGGCCAACGGCGCGACGAGGACGACGCTGAGGGCGAAGATCGGGATCTCGGCGCCGCTCGCATCCTCGAAGCGGCGGACGACCTCCTGGGACGACCCGCGCAGGTCGGCGAGCTCGGTGATCGGCCACAGGAGCCACCCCGCGACGAGCGCGATCCCGATGCCGACGGGCACCCACCGGACGTCGCGGAGCTTGACCGCGAGGCCGAAGTCGGCGAGGCCGCTGCGGCCCTTCATCCGGCCGATGAACGCGAGCGCGACGACGATCCCGACGCTCTGGGCGATCAGCGACACGAGGATGCCGCTGACCTCGAGGTCCTTCGGGAGCCCGTTGGCAGGTGCGTCGCTCCGGCCGGCCGCGATCACGAGGAGCGGCAGGAGCGCGACCAACGCGCAGACGAACCCGACGATCCAGGTCACCGCGACGTCGGGCAACCCCCATCGGAGCGTCGCGGCCGGGGTGGGCGCAGCACCGTTGCGGCCGAGGCTCATGCGTGGACGGCGTCCATGTGTCGCCCACGGTAGCGGTGGGTTCGCGGGAGTTCGCGCACCTCCAGGGCCGAGGGCACGCACGCGCGACCGGCGTCCTACGATGGAGCGCACGGAGGGGCAGCCCCGCCCCCGTGTCCCCGCCGGCTTCGACCTGGAGCAACCCATGAGCCGCCCCCCGTCCGACATGCCCCCGGGGCGCCCCGCGGGCGGGCAGGACCGGCGGCCGCGCGATGGTCGGCCCGGTCAGCCTCCGAACAAGCCCCAACCCTGGTCCCGGATGCTCCCGTGGCTCCTCATCCTCGCCCTGCTCGGCGTCTTCGCGTTCACCAGCGTGTTCTCCGTCGACAACACCGCGGCGAAGGAGCTCAGCTACTCGAAGTTCCTCGCCGCCGCGACACGCGGTGAGGTCAAGTCGGTCCAGTACGACCCCGACACCGGCGCGGTCACCGGCGTGCTCGAGGCGACCGCGAACGGCACGAGGGACTTCACGTCCGAGGGCCCGACGAACGACCTGCCCGAGAAGGACCTGACCGTGCTCGACGAGCAGGGCGTGAACCTCGAGTACAAGCGAGCCGGCACGAACTTCTTCCTCGAGCTCATCCCGCTGCTGCTCCCGGTGCTCCTGATCATCGGGATCTTCGTGTGGATGAGCCGCCGCGCCCAGGGACAGATGGGTGCGGTCATGAACATCGGTCGGAGCCGGGCGAAGGTCTACAACACCGAGAAGCCCAAGACGACGTTCGCCGACGTCGCCGGCTACACGACCGTCAAGGCCGAGATCAACGAGGTCGTCGACTTCCTCAAGCACCCGGCGAAGTTCAAGCAGATCGGCGCCCGGATCCCGAAGGGTGTGCTGCTCGTGGGACCGCCGGGCACCGGCAAGACGCTCATCGCACGCGCGGTCGCGGGTGAGGCCGGCGTCCCGTTCATCTCCGTCACCGGCTCGGACTTCATGGAGATGTTCGTCGGCGTCGGCGCCAGCCGCGTCCGCGACCTGTTCCAGCAGGCGCGCCGGATGGGCAAGGCGATCATCTTCGTCGACGAGCTCGACTCCATCGGACGCAAGCGCGGCGCGGGCCTCGGCGGTGGGCACGACGAGCGGGAGCAGACCCTCAACCAGATGCTCGCCGAGATGGACGGCTTCGAGGCCACCGAGGGCATCGTGATGATGGCCGCGACGAACCGTCCCGACGTCCTCGACACCGCCCTGCTGCGCCCGGGACGCTTCGACCGCCAGGTCATCGTGCCCCTCCCGACCCAGGAGGAGCGCGCCCAGATCCTGCGCGTGCACATGGTCGACAAGAAGGTGTCACCCGACCTCGACGTCGAGATCATCGCCCGAGGGACCCCGGGGATGGCCGGCGCCGACCTCTCGAACCTCGTGAACGAAGCGGCGCTGCACGCGGTGCGCCGCGACTCGGCGATCGTGGAGGGCGAGGACTTCGAGGCGGCGCGCGACCGCATCCTCATGGGCCTCAAGCGCGACTCGATGGCGATCAACGAGGAGGAGAAGGAGGTCATCGCGTACCACGAGGGCGGGCACGCCGTGCTCGCGTACGTGCTCGACCACGCCGATCCCGTGCACAAGGTGACGATCCTCCCGAGCGGCATGGCCCTCGGCGTCACCCAGCAGCTCCCCGAGGAGGAACGACACATCTACAAGCGGGAGTACATCGCCGACTCGATCGTGGTCGCGCTCGGGGGGCGCATCTCCGAGCAGCTCGTGTTCGGGCACACCTCGACCGGCGCCCAGAACGACCTGGTCCGCATCACCGAGATGGCCCGCAAGATGGTGCGCGAGTGGGGCATGTCGGAGCGCATCGGACCGATGGCGTGGGGCTCCCAGGGGCCGGTGTTCCTGGGCGAGGACCTCGTCCACACCCGCGACTACTCCGACGAGACCGCGCGCGTCATCGACGAGGAGGTCGAGCACATCCTGCGTCAGGAGGAGAGCAGGGCGCGTCGGATCCTGCGCCTCCACCGCCGCGGCCTCGACGCCGTCGCCGTCGCGCTCCTCGAGCACGAGACACTCACGGGCGCGCAGGTGTCGCGCCTCGTCGACGACGCGATGGGCCGCAAGGCCGGGGGCTACCGGAAGGTGCGTCGCGCCGACGGCACGATCGTCGAGATGCGCCCGACACCGCCCGCCGACAACGGCAAGCCGAAGGCCCGCAAGGCGGCATCCCCCGCGAAGCGCGCCTCACGCGCCCCGCGCACCCGCCGCTGACGCCGCTCGGCGCGCGCCGGGCCTCCGTCAGGTGAGGAGCCCGAGGTCGGACTCGGGTGTGGAGCCGGGGCTGCGCACCTCGGCGACGGCAGCCCACAGGTCGGTCGCCGATGTCGCTCCGACGAACGCTCGCAGCACGACACCCTCGGCGTCGGCGACGAGGATCATCGGGATCGCCGCGATGTCGTAGCGCTCGTGGGTCGACCGGTGCGCCGAGAACTCGAGCTCACAGGCGACGACCTCCCGGGACTCGAGCACGGCGACCTTCGGACCGAGCGTCTGGCACGAGTCGCACGACTGGGACGAGAAGTACGCCACGAGCCACGGGGCATCGGGCCGGGGGAAGTCGGTGCGGGCGAGCTGGCGTGGGATCGGGTACGCGTCGCGTGGTGGTCCGGCAGGCGCCCGGCGACGGAGCACCGCCGCGATGGCGACGCCGACCACCACGACACCGACGCCGACGCCGACCTGCTCGATCATCTGGCGCCGATCATCTGGCGCCCTTCATCCGGCGCCGTTCAGGGGGAGCACGTCATCGGACCCGGGTCACGGCGCCCGCGAACGGCACGCCGACGGAGACCGACACGCCGCTGCCGAGCACCTGGCGGCCGACGACGATCGGGCCGTCGGCGCTCACCACGAGCACCTGATCGGACCGGATCCCCCGCTCGGCCAGCGCGAACTCGACGAGCTCCCCGGGAGCGACCGCTGCTGCCGGTGCGCTCGTCGGGCTGTCGGGGTCGCCCGCGGTGTAGGCATACAACTGCACGGTCACGGCCGCCGTCCCCACGTTGAGCACCGTGAGCACCGCATCGTCGGCCTCCGTCGTCCGTCCGAGTGCGAACGCCCAGCGGGTCGCGACCGTGACGGAGCCCGGCGTGCTCGCGACCCCGGTCACGGGCGCCGGGGGCGCCCATGCGCCGGTCGCATCCACCACGAGCGGCGTGTCACCCACGGCACGCACCTCGATCGCGTAGCCGACGCCCGCCGCGACACGCTGACCGACGTCGACCGCTGCGAGCCCCATCGGCGGGACCGTCACCAGGTCGGGTGCGATGTTCGTGCCGTTGTCGAGGAGGAGCTCGACCTCGACGTCCGCAGCCGCGTCGCCAAAGTTCGCGATCGACACCGACCGCGTCGTGCCCGCCGTCGACGTGCCCGACGGGAACCTCCAGACCCGTGCTCCCCCGTTGACGCCGGGTGAGAGCGCGAGACCCAGACGGGCATCGGTGCCGTCGAACTGCGTCGATGCCTCGGCCACGACCCGGCCCGTACGTGCGACGACCGACATGGCGAGCTCGGGCTCGCGGCTCACGAGATCGTGGACCGCGACCGAGACGCGTGACCGTCTCGGGACGACGAGCGCCTGGGTCTCACCCGGCGCATCGACACCGTTCGCCGTCAGGAAGGTGACGTCGACGATCGCGTCGTCGCCGAAGGGGTTGAACAACGCCAGCCACTCCTGGGCGCCGCGATCGGTGGTCATCCCGGTGAACAGCCAGGTCCGGGCGGCGCGCCGGGTGCACGGCCCGACGGCGAAGTCGTCAGTGCTGCGAACCTCGTGCTCGACGACGGCCTGCCCCCCGAACACCTCCACGACGACACCGGGTTCGGCCGCGGCGAGCACCGTCGAGATCTCGATCCGCCGTTGCGCGAACGTGTCGACCGAGACCCGACGGCGCTGCGGCTGCTCGCCGCCGCCCGGCATCACGGTGACGGTCACGTCGATCGGATGGCGCTCGAGGTTCCCGACGATCACGGTCTCCGTGGCACGGCCGTCCGGCGTCGACGTGCCCTCGGCGCAGTACCAGGAGGCCGACACGTTCGAGCGCGCCGGGACGGTCGGGCCGTCGGCCGGCTCGCGGACCGCGCCCGGCGGTGGGGTCCTCGCCGACGAGCCCTGCGCAAGGACGATCGCGCCGACCAGGACTGCCCCAAGGGCGACGAGCGCGGGCGTCCGCCACACGCGCCGCTCGGGTGCACCGTCGGTCGACGGCGTCCGGCGCGCCATCACGCGTCCCAGAAGGCGTCGTCGTGCGAACCGAGCAGTGCGATCGGGTCGGTGTGCTGCGCCGCCCGCTCCCGCCGCTCATGCCGTACCCGCTCCACCCTGGTCGAGCGCGCCCGGCGCCGTCCCATCCCCCACCAGACGAGCGCGAGGACCCAGATCCCCACCTGCAGCACCGCGACCAGGTTGCGCAGCATCTGGCCCTCGTGGGCGATCGCGACCCGCTGCGCCGACGGGTTCGACCACGTGTTCACGACGCCGAGCGCCTCGCTGTGCTCGAGCGCGCCGTCGACACCGGTCGCCTCCCATCCCGAGTCGTAGGCGTCGGCATCGAGGATGCGTCCCGCCGGGAAGCTCGCCTCCCGGGGCGCCTTCGCGCCGAGGAGGTCGATCGCGGCCGCTTCGGAGAGCGGCGCGGCCGCCGCGCCGGCGGGCGCCACCGGGACCGTGTCGGCGGTCGATCCGGTGAGCACGGCGGTGCCCGGGTACCAGGACTCGTTCTCGTAGAGGACCAGGCCCGGGTCGCTCCGGAGCCGGGCCAGGTCGAGCTGGTCCGCGAGTGCCGCGGTCACCGCCGGGAGGTCACGCCCCTCCGTGCCGCCCATCGCGTCGCGCCGTGGGAACGCGAGGTAGCGGACGCCGGCGACCGCCAGCAACCGGCCGAGACGGGTCGTGTCGCCCGCGACCGCGCTCGCGAGACTCTGCTCCACGAAGGCATCGGCATCGGTGAACGGGGCGCGCAGCATGTCGCGGGCGTCGCCGGGGCCATCGCGGGTGAGCACCCATCCGAAGCCGTGGCCGCGATCGACGGGGTCGAACGGCATCACCTCAGGATCACCGACCCAGAGGACCCGGAACTCCCCCTGGTCGAGCTGGTCGCGGGTGAACGCGAGGGCCTCGAGCCAGTCGTCCTCGGGCGCGCCCCACCGACCTCCGAACGAGTCGCCGATGAAGCCGAACCCACCGAAGACGATCCCGATCACCGCGAGCACGACGAGCATCCGGCGCCCGACCTCGCGCCCCGCGACGCGCTCTCGCAGCCCCACGTGGCGGGTGGTCGCTCCTGCCCACTCGTGCATCTCGTCGGGCGACATCCCGGGAGGGAGCTCGGCGCCGGCGCGCTCGTCGGGCGCATCGCCTCGGATCGCCGCCGCGCCCACGGCGATCGCGACCGCGAGCGCCAACCCGAGCGCGGCGACCGTCAGCCCGACCTCGGGTGCCACCACGGCGGTGTCGGGCGCAAGGCGCGACGGCAGCCAGACTGCGGCGAAGCCGAGCACCATGAGCGTCCACGCCCGGACGGCCCACGCGAACATCACGCCGCGAGCGAGGACGAGTGCCAGCACCGCCGCGAGCAGCAGCCCCCACGGAGCGATCCCCGCGCCGGCGGGACCCGACTCGAAGCGGAGCACCTCGGCAAGGCCCAGCCGGGGGTGGAACCGGAAGCCGATCGCGGCGAGGTCGTCGCCGGCACCGGCCACCGTGGCGACCCACGGCAGGAGAAGCACCCCGGCGCCGATCCCTCCGACGACGGCAGCGCCGACCGCACGGAGCCCTGCGGTCACCTCTCCGACGAGGATCGATGACGCGACGAGCGCGACAGCGACCGCGATCGGGACGAGCACAGCGAGCGGGGCGAAAGCAGTCATGAAGGCCGTGGCGATCGCGAGCCCGACCAGAGGGCGACGAGACATCCCGCGGAGGCCCGGGTACCGCGCGACCCGGACCATGAGCAGGACGACGAACGGCAGCGTCGCGTACAGGATCAGGGGGCCGAGGCGGCCGGTGGCGATCGCGTTCCGCGGCACGGGGACGAACACGTAGGCGAGCGATGCGGCGGCGGACGCGGCCGGCCCCGAGCCGATGGCGCGCGCGAGGCGGTACGCGCCGGCGCCTCCCACGACGAACGCTCCGACGACGAGCAACGACTGTGCGAACCCGACGCCGCCGAACGCGACCGCGCCCAGGCCCGCCATCAGGCCCAGCACCGGCGGCGCCTGCGCCGTCGACCCCAGTCCGGTGTGCCGCCAGACCGACGAGAACTCGGCGACGAGATCCGAGACGCCCGGCCACGGGACGATGTCACCCACCGCGGGGACGCCGCCGCCGAAGATGTCGCGGGAGCCGAACGCGAGCACCACGACCGCCGCGAGGAGCGCGTAGGACGCGGGCGTGCGCATCGCGTCGCCGAACGCCTCGATGAGATCGCGCCCGCGCTCGCCCACCGACTGGATCCGCTCGTCGGCATGCCGGTGGGCGAGGAAGGCACTCACCCGCGCGCCGGCCCCCACCTGGAGCTCGCGCAGATCACCGTCGTGGATCGCCCGACGCGCCTGTGCGAGCCGCCGCGCCCGACGTACACGACCGAAGCGCAGCACGTTCCACCACCACGCGCTGAACGCGGCGCCGGCTTCGCGTCGGCGCCGAGTGGGGAGCAGGACGATCGCCTCGAGCAACGACACCAGCAGCCCGACCGGGATCACGAACGCAAGGCTCGCCCGCGAGTACGACGTGAGGAGGACGCGCACGCGCGCCTGCGCGACCGCACCGACGTCGGGGGCATCGTCCGCGGTGCGCTGCATCGCCGCCTCGTGGTGGCGCGCCCGGGCATCCGGCGCGACCATCACCCGCGCGCCCGCGATCCGGGCCCGCCAGCAGAGGTCGAGATCCTCGGAGCCGGGGAACGACTCGGGGTCGAACCCACCGAGCTCCTGGAACAGGTCGGCCCGGACGAGCATCGCCGCGCTCGCCACATAGAAGACGTCGCGCACGCCGTCGTGCTGCTCCTGGTCGAGCTCACCGGGCTCGATGCCCGTGTGGGAGCCACCGAGACGGTCGATCGCGCGCCCGACCTCGAGCAGGACGCGCGGGTCGTCGGCGTCGACGAGCTTCGGGCCGACGATCGCGGCGTTTGACCGGTAGGCCTCGCCGACCATGATCTTGACGGCGTCGGGGTCGAGGACCGCGTCGTCGTGGCAGACGAGGAGGAACGTCGCCCGGTCGGCCGCCGCGAGGACCTCGTTCGCAGCTGCTGCGAACCCGGGCCGGCCCCCCACCCGGCGGACGAACGCCGAGGGCGCCACGGCGGCGATCCGGGGCGACGGATCGACCTGGGACCCGGCGTCGACGACGAGGACGGTGAGGGCGGGGTAGTCCTGGGCCACGAGGGCGGCGATCGCCTCCTCCAGGAACGCCCCGGGGTTCCGCGTGACCATCACCGCCACCACGGGCGGGGCACCTGGCGCCGGACCACCTGGCGCCGGTGCGCCTGCGCCGGGAGGTGGGGCCGCCATGGTCATCGGAAGGCCGGAGCATACCCGTGAGGCCTCTCCGTGACGTGCGTCACGAGTGCTTGCAACTGTTATACATTTTGCGTACCCTGGTGAGCAGACGGGGTCGATCCCCCCGGCCCCGTCGACCATCGGACCCCCTGGTCCCTGGCGACGCCGGTCCCCCAGCACCAAACCCCGAGCACCAAACCCCAAGCACCAAACCCCAAGCACAGGAGCGAGCGCAGATGAACGAGGTACGCAAGAGCATCCAGGACGCCGCCTACACCGCCGTCGGTGTCGGCGTGCTCGGCGCCCAGGCCGCCGTCGCCAAGGGCCAGCAGGCCAAGGACGCCCTCGGCGACCGTGCCGGCGACGTGCGCACCACCGCCGAGACGAAAGCCACGGCCGCCCGCACCGAGGTGAAGGCCACCGCCACCAAGGTCGCGACCGACACCCGGAGCCGGGTCGAGGCGATCGTGTTCGACGTGCGCGAGCGTGTCGAGCCCGTCGTGGCGAAGATCTCCGAGCGCGTGGAGCCCCTGTTCGCCGACGTCCGCGAGCGGATCGAGCCCGTCGTCGGCCAGCTCCAGAGCAAGGCGATCGAGATCAGCGAGGTCGGCACCGCCAAGGCCCGCACGTTCCTCGGCCGTCCGTCCACCCTCTGGACGAACGACGAGCCGGCAGGCGACAAGGCGTCGAAGGACAAGGCGACCACCAAGATCGCCTAGTCGGGTCGCCGAGTCTGGCCCTGACAGCGTCGGCACGACCCACCAGCACCACACGGCGCGAGGCCCCCGGGGCGACCCGGGGGTCTCGTCGCGTGCTGCTCTAACGTCGGACCATGCTGAGCGTGCTCGCCGGGGGTGTCGGAGCGGCGAGGTTCCTCGTCGGGCTCGTCGACGTCGTCCCGGCAGAGCAGGTCACCGTGGTCGTGAACACCGCCGACGACGACGAGTTCCACGGACTGTGGGTCAGCCCCGACCTCGACAGTGTGACCTACCGCCTCGCCGGCGCCCACAACCCCGAGACCGGATGGGGCCTGGCCGACGAGTCGTTCCGTGCGATCGACGCGCTCGCCCGGTACGGGGTCCCCACCTGGTTCCGTCTCGGCGACCGGGACCTCGCGACCCACCTCTACCGCACCGAGCGCCGCCGGGCGGGCGCCACGCTCTCCGAGATCACGGGAGAGATCACCCGCGCGTGGGACGTGCGCGCGCGGCTGCTCCCCATGACCGACGACCGCGTCGCGACCCGCATCCGGGTCGAGGGACCGGCCGGCGTCGAGGACCTCGCGATGCAGCAGTGGTTCGTCGAACGTCGGGCCGAGCCGCCGGTCGTCGACGTGCGCTTCGACGGCGCCGACCGGGCTCGCCCGGCCCCCGGGGTCCTCGAGTCGCTCGCGACCGCCGACACCATCGTGATCTGCCCGAGCAACCCCATCATCTCGATCGGCCCGATCCTCGCCGTCCCGGGGATCCGCGAGCTGCTCGTGGAACGCAGGGACCGCGTCGTCGGGATCAGCCCGATCGTCGCGGGTCGTCCGGTGCGCGGCCCCGCCGACCGGCTGATGGGCCCCCTCGGCCTCGAGGTGTCGAGCGCCGGCGTCGCCACCGCCTATCGAGACTTCTGCGCCACCCTCGTGATCGACCGGGTCGACCGCGACCTCGTGCCCGCGATCGAGGGCATGGGCGTGCGCGCGGTGACGACCGACACCATCATGCGAGACGCCGCGGTCACCGCAGCGCTCGCGCGCGAGACCCTCGCGGCAGTTGCGTGACACTGACCCTCATCCCCGTCGCGGGGATCCCCGAGGTGCGCGCAGGTGACGAGCTCGCCGACCTCGTCGCGGCCGCGGCCGCGGCCCAGGACACCGCCGTCGCGAACGGCGACTGCCTCGTCATCACGCAGAAGGTGGTGTCGAAGGCGGAGGATCGCCTCGTCGCGATCGATCCGACCGACCCGGCCGCTCGAGCCCGGCTGATCGAAGCCGAGTCGGTGCGCATCCTCCGGCGCCGCGACGAGCTCGTGATCGCGGAAACCCGGCACGGGTTCGTGTGCGCGAATGCCGGCGTCGACCTCTCGAACGTGCCCGACGGTGTCGCCGCGCTGCTGCCCATCGACGCGGACCGTTCGGCGCGCCACATCCGAGATGCATTTCGCGCCCGCCACGACGTCGACGTCGCGGTGATCGTGTCCGACACCTTCGGGCGGGCCTGGCGCCTCGGCCTCACCGACGTCGCCATCGGCGTCGCGGGGATCGCCGCGGTGGTGGACCTGCGCGGGACCGCCGACGCAGCAGGCCGCGAGCTCCAGGTGACCGAGGTCGCGATCGCCGACGAGATCGCGGGAGCGGCCGAGCTCGTGATGGGCAAGTCCGCAGGCATCCCGGCGGCGATCGTGCGCGGGCTCGATCCCGCCTGGACGGGCGACGGGCGCGCCCACGACCTCGTGCGCCCCCCGTCGGAGGACCTCTTCCGATGAGCGTCCCCGACTTCGTCGAGGCCCGCCGCTCCATCCGCTCGTTCGCACCCGTGCCGCTCGACCGCGACCGCCTCGACATGCTCGTGGAGGCGGCGTGCCTTGCCCCCGCGCCCCACCACTCCCGCCCCTGGCGCTGGGCCGTCGTCGACACGGCCGAGGCCAAGCACGACCTGGCCGAGGGGATGGGCCGGCGCTGGCGCCACGACCTCGCCGGTGACGGGTTGTCCCGCGACCGGATCGACGAACTCGTCGACGCCTCCCACGCCCGCCTCACGGGCGCGCCGGCCCTGCTGTTGGGCTGCCTCACCTGGGACGGCCTCGACCGCTATCCCGACTCCTCCCGCGCCCTGGCCGAGTGGGGCATGGCGCTCCTGTCGCTCGGCGCGGGGGTCGAGAACCTCATGCTCGCGGCGACCGACGCCGGGCTCGCGTCCTGCTGGGTCGCGGCGCCGATCTTCTGCCCCGCCGAGGCCGCGGCCGCACTCGGACTGCCACCGGAATGGCTCCCCCACGCGCTGGTGCTCGTCGGCGAGCCCGACGCCGACTACCAGCCGCGTGCTCGTCCGCGCCCCGCGCTCGACGACCTGCGCACCTTCCGCTGATCGTCGCCTCCCCGCAGGGACAAGGCGACGTCGCGAGCACGCTGCGTCAGGCGCGCGAGCGGATCGAGTCGATGGTGCGGCGCAGGCCCACGTCGAGGTCGGTCCACGGCTTCCACCCGAGATGGATCTCCGCGCGTGACGGGTCGAGCGCGGAGCGTCGGAGCTCACCGGTCCGGGGCGGCGCGTACCGGGCCGGCTCCGTGAACCCCGTCTCACGCGCCATCGTGTCGAACAGGCGTTGAACGCTCGCTTCCGAGCCGCTGCCGATGTTGATGGTCAGGCCGCCACCCTTCTCGGCCGCGCGCACGAACGCGTCGCAGACATCGTCGACGAAGACGAAGTCGCGCGTCTGCTCCCCGTCGCCGAAGATCGTCGGTCGCTCCCCCGCGAGGAGCTTGGCGGAGAAGATCGCGATGACCCCAGCCTCGCCGTGGGGATCCTGGCGAGGCCCGTAGACGTTCGCGAGGGCCAGGGTGGTGGAATCGAGGCCCTGGACGGCGCGGTAGTAGTGGAGGTAGTCGATGACCACCTTCTTCGAGACGCCGTAGGGCGACAGGGGATGCTGCGGATGCCCTTCACGGGTCGGGATCGACTCGGGGATGCCGTACAGGGTGCCGCCGGAGCCCGCGAACACGACCTTGCGGCTGCCGGCCGCGATCGCTCCCTCGATCACGTTCAGCGACCCGAGGATGTTCACCTCCGCGTCGAGCGTCGGGCGTTCGACGGACACGACCACGCTCGCCTGCGCAGCGAGATGGAACACCACCTCGGGCTTGCGGTGCTGCAGGTACTCGATCACCGCACTCGAGCGGACGTCGAGCCGCTGGAAGGTGAACCGGCGCTCGCGCTGCGAACGCGCGTCGCTCAGGTTGCCGAGTGATCCGGACGAGAGGTCGTCGACGATGTCCACGTCGTGACCCTCCGACAGCAGCCGATCCACGAGGGTCGATCCGATGAAGCCGGCACCGCCGGTGACGAGGACGCGCACGGTCGTCAGCCTGCCGTAGTCGAGAGCTCGACCCGCGCACCGACGAGGGCGGAACCGTCGCCCACCGGCGCGCCTTCGCCGACGACGGAGCAGCCGCTGAGGACCGCCTCGCTCCC
>JBKJJI010000013.1:0-4136 GCA_046598115.1 Acidimicrobiia bacterium
CGCGTCATCGCCGCCGCCACGGACGAGGACACTGCCGCGCGGCTCGCGCACCGGGAACGCCATCTCCGCACCTGGAACCGCGGTGCCGCCACTCACGGCACCTTCTCCGGCCCCACCGCCGACATCGCCGACCTCCTCGACGCGCTCGAGCCCCTCACCAAGAAGCGCTTCGACGCGGCCCGGAAGGCCGGCGTCGAACGGCACGAGTCACGCGACGCCTACCGGTTCGACGCGTTGGTCGACCTCGCCCGCGCCGGCGGAACCACCACGGCGGTCCGCTCCAAGCACGTCGCCCGCGTGCGCGTCGATCTCCCCGCACTCCTCCGCGGCCACACGGAAGCGGGCGAGACGTGCGAGATTCCCGGGGTCGGACCCGTGCCTGTCGCCCACGCCCGCGACGTCCTTTCGCACGGGCTGCTCCAGCTCGTCATCACCGACGGGATCGACGTGCAGACCGTCGTCTCCACCACCCGTCACGTCCCCGCGCCACTGAAGATCGCGATCGCCGAGCGCGACCGGACCTGTCGGATCCGGGGTTGCGACTGCGATCGAGCGCTGCACCGACATCACACCGAAGCGTTCGCCCGAACCGGGCACACCACCTACCCCGAGCTCGGCAACCTCTGCACCCGCCACCACCACCTCGTCCACGACGACGGCTACGAGATCGTCGTGGGCGACGACGGCGCCTGGGACCTGCGCGCCCCACCAGGGCAGGCGGCGGCCTGACGCTCAGCCCATCGGCCCGTAGCGGCCGGTCTCGAGGTCCTCGAGGACGTGCTCGAGCGCGGCAGGCCGCGCGGCGAGCGAGCCCGTGAACGGCACCGAGATCGCGACGAGCAGCGCGAGGTCGAGCGCGATCGTCACCACGATCCCGCCGAGCACGATCGCGTCGCCACGCTCGAGGCGGAGCGCGAGTGCCACGGTCGTGAGCACGAGCACGATCCCGGCGACGAACGCGAGCAGGAACAGCGGGGCGGGGAGGTCGTGGCGGGCGACGTTGCAGCGGTCGGCGCGCTCCACCGAGATCGAGTCGGCGGCCTTGGTGAGATCGCCGGCAACCGTGGGGGCGACGTCACGGTCGGCGGCGATCGCGCGGATCCGGCCCTGCAACCGAGTCATGTGGTCGTGGGTCGAGGGTGCGCTGAACGCGCCTGCGACCATCCGGGGCCATTCCTCGGTCACGACCGACCGCAGGTAGGCGGCGAGGTCGGTACGGATCGCGACGCCGTCACAGTGCGGCGCGGCCGACGCCCACGCGAGTCGCACGCACGCGTCGGCTTCCATCCCGACGGTGTGCTCGGCGTCCCGGTGCTGGGTCCACTCCGACGCGATCACGAAGCCGGTCAGGAACGCGAAGAGGCCGCCGACGGCCCCCATCATCGAGCCGGCGACGTCGCTCAGGTCGCGCTGGCGTGCCGATGGCACGATCGCGTCCAGCGCGAGGAACGCGGCGATCGTCCAGACGATGAACCAGGCGAGGAAGATCGTGAACAGCTCCCATGACGAGCGCTGGGCCAACCAGCGCAGGAAGCGGGCGATCGGTGGACGGTCCGGTTCGTCGGCCACGAGCGTGACGCTACCGGCAGGGCCCTCAGCGCGTCGGCGTCCCGATCGTGGCGGTGATCCAGTCGGCCGCGGCGGCCACCCGGGTGTAGACGCCAGGGCTCCCGGGCAGGCCGCAGCCCCGATCACCCCACGCCACGACGCCGACCTGGACCCAGCCCATGATCGTCGGCACCAGGAGCGGGCCGCCGCTGTCGCCGCTGCACGCGTCGGCCCCACCATCGGTGAGGTTGCCGGCGCAGAGCTCGAATGCGCCGGGTCCCACGGCGTCGGCGCCGGTCGCGTCGGCACAGCGCGGGCCACCGATGATCGGGAGCGTCGCTGCGAGCAGCGCGTCGGACGGGTCCGCGCGGTCGATGGCGCGGTCGTTGCCGGCCGCCGTCACGCCCCATCCGGCGACGGTGGCGGCAGTGCCTGCTCGCACGAGGCCGCGATCGCCCGGGCCCGCGAGCGCGACGATCGGCGCACGTGCGCTGCGCACGAGGTGGACGAGCGCGATGTCGATGTCGTAGTCCGGGTCGATTCGATCGGGGTGGACGACGATCGCGTCGACCGCGATCCGCTCACCGCCGCGATGGTCGAGCACGTCACGCCCGATGAGCGCCTCGACCCGGCCGGCGTTCATCGGCGCACCGTCGCGCTCGCGGGTCACGCAGTGGGCCGCGGTGAGGACCCACGCGGGTGCGACGAGCGTCCCGCCGCAGAACTGCGACTCGGTGGCGGGCCAGCCCGGCTCGACGAGCGCCACGATGAACGGGTAGTCGCGGGTGGCGACGGGTGCCCCGCCGACGACCGCGGACGCAGCCGAAGCGGTGAGTGAGCCCACCGTGATCGCGGCGGCCACGATCGTGGCGAGGAGGACGGAGGGACGAGCTGGTCGGGTCATGTCGACACCATGACGGGTCGGACATGAAGGCCCCGTGAAGACCCCCTGTGTGTCAGGGTGAGAGGGAATCAGCGGCGCCGCCTCGACGACATGGTCAGCAGCCGGGGCCCGGCATCGTGGCCACCGGTCACCAGCCCCAGTGGTATGACTCGTCGGGCCAGTAGACGACGCCATCGGCGCGCAGCCGCTCCTGGTCCGACCCGCTCAGGCCCAGCTCCTCGAGGATCTCGCGGCTGTGCTCGCCGACGCGAGGCGGCGGGCCGTGGATCAGCCCCGGGGTCTCGGAGAAGTGCACCAGCTCGCCGAACTGGCGCATCCGGCCCATGATCGGATGCTCGTACTCGGCGATCATCCCGAGCCGCTCGAGGTCGGCGTCGTAGAGCCCGACCATGCCGTTCTGCACGTCGAGCGCGATCTCGTTCGGGACGCCCGCATCGTCGAGCATGCGGGACCACATCACGGCGGTCTTCGTCGCGAACGCCGCCTCCAGGTCGGGCTCCACCTCGACCCGCGATCGTGCCGCGGCGTCGACGCCGAGCGTCGCGCACAGCGCGGTGAAGTGCTCGTCCCCGATGGCCACGACGAAGATCCATCCGTCGTTCGTCTCGTACAGGCGGTACCCCGGCGAGAAGCCACGCTGCAGCGCGTCGACCTTCGGCCGCGCCGCGGGCGAGCCGTCGGGGAGCAGCAAGGTGTCGGAGGCGAACACCGCGCCCCCATCCATGAGGCTCGTCCACAGCTCCTGGCCCTCACCGGTCCGCTCGCGGTGCACGAGGGCCTCCAACACCCCGACGATCGAGAGCAGCGCGTTCGCGGCGTCGCACATCCCGTAGCGGTAATAGAGAGGATCGTGCCCGTGGTCGACGGCGCCGAGCTCGTACTCGATGCCCGACGACGCTTGGTACAAGGGGTCGAGCCCGCCGAAGTGCGAGAGCGGCCCAACGAGGCCATAGGCGTAGGTGTTGCAGTAGACGATGTCGTCGCGGACCGCCTTGCACGCCGCATAGTCGAGGTCGAGCCGGGTCGCAGTGCCCTTGGTCATGTTGTGGTGCACGACGTCGGCGGTGCCGACGAGGCGCATCGCGATTTCGTGCCCTTCCGGCTTCTTCAGGTCGAGCGCGAGGTCGCGCTTGCCGCGCTGGCACCCGAAGAAGGGGGTGGCGGCCATCCGCATCCCGTCGCCCGTGACCGGCTCGACCTTCACCACGTCCATGCCGAGGTCGCCGAGGATCATGGGGCCGAACGGTCCGGCGAGGTACTGCCCGAAGTCGATGAGCCGGTACTTGCCGAGCGCCCGGTGCTCGGGCTCGCCAGCAGGCACACGCAAACGGGCGCGGACCCGGGGAGCCTCGGGCGTCGCAGACGGAGCTCGGGCGCCGTCGGTGCCGGTCACCGCACCCAGTGCGTCCGAGGCGATGCCGACCTCTCCCCACACCTCGGCGTCGTGCTCGCCGACACGCGGTTGCGGACCCTGGATCGCGCCGGGCGTCCCCAACAGGTGGATGGGGACGCCGATCTGCGTCGTCGCTCCGAGGTCGGGGTCCTCGACGGTCGCGACCATCCCGTTCGCCGCGAGCTGGGGGTGCGCGAACTGTTCCTCGGGCTCGACGATGGCTTCGGCGATGTGCCCGGCATCGATGAACGCCTCGATGAGCTCGGCGCGGTTTCACCGGCCGAACGCGCC
>JBKJJI010000128.1:0-4373 GCA_046598115.1 Acidimicrobiia bacterium
CTGCACGGCGGCATCGTTCGCTTCGACGACACGCAGGGCGTCGTCGACCACGACGACCGGCTCCGGGATGGCGTCGAACGGGCGATCGGCCCACGACGCGAGCCGGGCCCGGGCGGAGTGGGCGTCTCCCGTGATGCTCATGCATCATGAGTCTCGGCATGTCGACGGGGTGCCTCAACCCCATATTTCCGAGGGCGGCAATCCGGCTTGCAGGGGCGGCGATCGGGCCGAACCCGGCTACGTTCCGCACCATGACAGAGGCCGGTCGCATCACCGACGAGGGGCTGGCCCGGCTCAGGGCCCGGATCGGGGTCCCGGAACCGCACACTGCCCCGCCCCGCTACCTCCGTGCCGACGTCGACGCCTTCCGGCACGTCGCCGAGGCCTACGGCGACGACAACCCCCTGTGGTGCGATCCCGCACATGCGACGGCGTCCCGCTGGGGTGGCCCGATCGCCCCGCCGGCACTCGTCGGCGGCGACTCCCTCATCGGTGAGGACGAGGTGCTCGAGGTGGCACCGGAGCACCGCGACCTCATGAAGGGCGACCCGCTTCGGGGCGTCCATGCGTTCTACGCCGCGAGCGGCCGCGAGTGGTGGGCCCCGCTCTCCCCGGGGCAGCGCGTGACGCGGCGCAACGCACTCGTCGCGGTCGACGACAAGGCGTCCGAGCTCGCCGGGCGGGCGATCCACGAGTGGGCCGCGCACGTCTTCCGCATCCACGACGGACCGCTGCTGTCGGCGCAGCTCCGCGACATGGTTCGGACCGAACGGACCGAGGCGCGGGCCAGGAAGAAGGAGGCCACACGCGAACCCCACGAGTGGTCCGAGGTCGAGCTGGACGCGACCGACGCCGCCTACGCCGGCGAGGCACCGCGCGGGGGCGCGCCGCGATGGTGGGAGGACGTCGAGGGGGGCGACGAGGTCGGGCCGGTCGTGAAGGGCCCGCTGACGGTCACCGACATGGTGTGCTGGCACACGGGGATGGGCATGGGCATGTACCACGTCCGACCGTTGCGCCTCGCGTGGAAGAACCGGATGCGGATCCCCCGCTTCTACCACCGCGACGAGCTCGGGATCCCCGATGTGCTCCAACGCATGCACTGGGACCCTGCGTACGCGCGGAAGGTCGGGAACCCGACGACCTTCGACTACGGCCGCATGCGCGAGACCTGGCTGATCCACCTCTGCACCGACTGGATGGGCGACGACGCCTGGCTCTGGCGTCTCGACTGCGAGTTCCGGAAGTTCAATTACGTCGGGGATGCCCACTGGATGCGAGGTCGGGTCGTGCGCAAGCACCTCGCGACCGATGCCGGCGAAGGTGCGCGTCCCGCCGTCGACCTGGAGATCTGGGGCGAGAACCAGATCGGCGAGATCACCACGCCCGGGCATGCGACGGTCTTGCTTCCCAGCCGCGAGCATGGTGCCGTGCGACTCCCCGAACCTCCCGGCGCGGCGACCGACCTTCAGGCGGCGCTCGACGCGATCGCGGCGCGGTTCGCGACACCCTGATGACCGACGAGCGTCGCGCCCCGAAGTTCGATGGCCGCTGAACCCGCGGGAGCGCATCGGCTCGCCGTCGACGACACCACGCCCGACGCCGACATCGCGGCGGCGACACGCGAGTGGGTCGACGCCCACGTTCCCGAAACCTGGCGTCGCGCCGCGGAGGAGGGGATCTCCTCCCTCCGGGCTGTGCGCACACGCGCCGACTACGAGGCCTGGTACCCGGTGTTCGGTGCGTCGGGACTCGTCGCCCCGACGTGGCCGGTGGAGTACGGCGGCCTCGGGCTCGCACGAGAGGGCGCAGCTGCCGCTGAGCACGTCCTCGCCCCGTACCACCTCGGGCGGCTCAACCCGCTCGGGCTGAACCTGTGCGCGCCGGCACTGTTCGCCCACGGGAGCGAGGAGCAGCGGCTGCGCTACCTCGGACCCATCGTGCGGAACGAGGAACGCTGGTGCCAGCTGTTCAGCGAGCCCGGCGCCGGCTCGGACCTCGCGTCGCTCGCGACGAGGGCGGTACGCGACGGTGACAGCTGGGTGATCACGGGCCAGAAGGTCTGGACCACATGGGCCCACGTGTCCGAGTGGGCGGTGCTGCTCGCACGCACCGACGCCGACGTCCCCAAGCGCAAGGGGATCACCTACTTCCTGCTCGAGCTCGATCAGGCCGGTGTCGACGTGCGGCCGCTGCGGCACCTCACGGGCGAGATCGACTTCAACGAGGTGTTCCTCGACGGCGCGATCGTCCCCGACCACCAGCGCATCGGGGCCGTGAACGACGGGTGGCGGGTCGCCGGATCGACGCTCGCTTCGGAGCGGCAGATGGTCGCGGGTGCGGGCTCGGGCGGTGTCGACCGCATCGGCGGCTCGGGTGTCGATCACGCGGTCGCACTCGCGGCCGAGCGAAGGACGGCCGACGACCCGGTCGTGCGTCAGCGACTCGCGGGGCTCATGGCCGAGGAGCAGATCCGCTCGATCACGAACCGCCGCGTCCGGGCCCAGCTCGCGGTCGGCCGGGCACCAGGACCGGAGAGCAGCGTCGGGAAGGTGCACTCCGGAGACCTCAACCAGCGACTGCAGCTCGCGACGGTCGACCTGCTGGGCACCGACGCGCTCGCGTGGGAGCACCCCGACGACTCCGAGGTGGCCGAGCCTTCCGCGTACGCCGAGGCGCTCCGCCGAGAGGTCCACGGGATGCTGCGCAGCCGCGCGAACACGATCGAGGGCGGGACCACCGAGGTGAACAAGAACATCGTGGGTGAGCGGGTGCTCGGCCTCCCGCGCGAGCCCGACCCTTGGGACGGCCAGCCGTGGCACGACGTTCCCAGATCATGACGGACACCTACACGCGGCTCCAGGTGTGGCGGGAGGGCGCCGTCGGATGGCTCGTCTTCGACCGCCCCGACGCGGGCAACGCCATGGACTCCGTCATGTTCGACGAGCTCGAGCGCGCGTGGACAGAGCTCGACGACGATCCTGCGGTCCGGGTGATCGTCAACACGGGGGAAGGGCCGGCGTTCCAGACCGGCGTCGACGTCGTGCAGCTGGCGCAGGACCGGGACGCACTCCGGGAGCACTCGCGTCGGACCCGCGACGCGACGCTCCGCTTCACGGCGTGGCAGTGCCAGGTGTGGAAGCCCGTCATCGCCGCGGTGAACGGGACCTGCGCCGGGGGTGGGCTGCACTTCGTGGCCGATGCCGACATCGTGATCGCCGCGGCCGACGCGACCTTCGTCGATCCGCACGTCTCCCTCGGGCAGGTCGTCGCGTACGAGGGGATCGCGCTGGCCCGCACCTCTCCGATGGAACCGATCCTGCGGGCCGCGCTCGTCGGTCGGCACGAGCGCATCGACGCCCACCGTGCCCGCCAGCTGGGGATCCTCAGCGAGGTCGTCGATCCGCCCGGCGACCTGCGGGCGCGCGCGCAGGAGCTGGCCGAGGACATCGCCAAGAACTCCCCGGCCGCCATGGCCGCGACCAAGCGCGCGCTCTGGGGTGCGCTCGAGGCCGGCCTCACCGACGCATGCCGAGCAGGCGCGGCCGAGCTCGTCTCGATGTGGGGCCACCCCGACCAGGAGGAGGGCCCTTCGGCGTTCGCGGAGAAGCGCGACGCCGACTGGCTGCCCGGACGCCCGATCCCCGGACAAAGGAAGAAGGAGGAACGGACCGATGGGTGACTACGAGCACCTGATCGTCGAGCGCCACGGACCGGTCGGATGGCTCATCAACAACCGCCCGGACGCGCTCAATGCCATGAACGCGAAGATGCGCGACGAGTTCGGCGACGCTTGGATCGAGCTCGACAACGATCCCGAGGTGCGCGTGATCGTGCACACGGGCGAGGGACGTGCCTTCCAGACCGGCGTCGATGTCGCCGAGATCGCGTCCGACGGCATGGGCATGCAGCGGTACCGCGAGTCGATGGAGCAGTTCGACATCCACTTCACGGCCTGGCACCAGGGGGTCTCGAAGCCGGTGATCACCGCGGTCAACGGGATCTGCTGCGGCGGCGGGTTCCACTGGGTCGCCGATGCCGACATCGTCATCGCCGCGTCCGATGCCCAGTTCTTCGACCCGCACGTCTCCATCGGTCAGGTCGTGTCGCTCGAGGCGATCGGGCTCATCCGCAAGATGCCGGCCGAGGCCGTCATGCGCATGGCCTTCGTCGGCCGCTACGAGCGCATGACCGCGCAGCGGGCCTACGAGCTGGGCATGGTCAGCCAGGTCGTCGACCCGCCCGAGGACCTCCGTGACGAGGCCCAGGCCCTCGCCGAGACGATCGCCAAGAACTCCCCCGCCGCCATGGCCGCCACCAAGAAGGCGCTGTGGGGCTCGCTCGAGACCGGCCTCACCGACGCCTGCCGAGGC
>JBKJJI010000143.1:0-5432 GCA_046598115.1 Acidimicrobiia bacterium
CCGTCTCGAACGCCGTCCGGGCGGCGCGGGCGGGCCTCCAGGACCCGAATCGGCCGTTGGGCAGCTTCCTGTTCCTGGGGCCGACGGGCGTCGGCAAGACCGAGCTGGCCAAGACCCTCACCGAGTTCCTGTTCGGCGACGAGCAGAGCCTGATCAGCCTGGACATGTCCGAGTACATGGAGAAGCACACGGTCAGCCGCCTGGTGGGCTCGCCCCCCGGCTACGTGGGCTACGAGGAGGGCGGCCAGCTCACCGAGGCCGTCCGGCGCAAGCCGTTCTCGGTGGTCCTCTTCGACGAGATCGAAAAGGCCCACCCCGACGTCTTCAACACGCTGTTGCAGATCCTCGAGGACGGCCGGCTCACCGACGCGCAGGGCCGCACGGTCGACTTCAAGAACACCGTGATCATCATGACCTCGAACCTTGGCACGGCCGATCTGCGCAAGGCGTCGATCGGGTTCGGGAAGGCCGACGAGTCGGTCACCTACGAGAGGATGAAGGACAAGGTGATGGAGGAGCTCAAGCGGCACTTCCGTCCCGAGTTCCTCAACCGCATCGACGACGTGATCGTGTTCGCCGAGCTCACCCAGGACCAGGTCACCTCGATCGTGGACCTGATGATCCAGCGCGTGACCGGACAGCTCGAAGGCCAGGGGATCGTGCTCCAGCTCACGCACGAGGCGAAGATCCTGCTCGCCACGAAGGGGTACGACCCCCAGCTCGGTGCCCGCCCGCTGCGCCGAGCGATCCAGCGCATGATCGAGGACCCGCTCTCGGAGAAGCTCCTGTGGAAGGAGTTCCACGCGGGAGAGACGGTGCTCGTCGACGCCGAGGACGAGGAGCTCGTCTTCCGGTCGATCGAGAGCGTCGAGCCCCCGGCGGTGGAGCCCCCGGCGGTCGAGCCGCCTCCGGTCGAGGTGGCCGGCTCCGGGTCCGAGGGCTGATCCGGTCCCCGACACCAGCCGTCGACCCTGCGCACCGCGTCTCGCCGACACGAGCCCCGACGTGCACCGGTGAGGTCCCGTCGGCCGCGCGTGCTGGTCGCGGGCGTGGGGCTCGCGCTGCTGCTCGCCGGGTGCTCGGTCGACGCGACGGTCACCGTGCGCGTCCGCGACGACGGCTCGGGGACGGTGAAGGTCGCGGTGCGGGCTGATGCGGAGGCGGTGACCGCCGTGGAGCTCGGCGGCGTCCCCATCGACGATGCCGTGCGCCTGACCGACCTGACCGACGCCGGTTGGCGTGTCGGGTCCTGGGTCCGGGCCGACGACGGGTCTGCCGGGCTGCTGTTGGCGAAGCCCTTCGCCAACGTCGACGAGGTCGCCGGGATCGTCCGCGAGCTCAACGGTGACATCGGTCCGCTGCCCCGGCTGCGCGCGTCCCGCGACTACGGGCTGCTCGCAACCGACTACTCGGTGCGGGGGCGCATCGACCTCGCGGCAGCGGGGAGTGGTGTCGCTGACGACGCGGAGCTCTCGGCCGCGCTCGTCGCGCTCGGCGTCGACGTGAACGTCATCGACGAGCAGCTGCGGGCGCAGGTGCAGTCGTCCTTCGGGCTCGAGGTCGTCGTGCGCCTCCCCGGGCGCGCACCGGTGACGTTCACGCCGAGCGAAGGGAAGACGATCGCGGCCGTCGACGCGTCCTCGAGCGTGCGCAACACCGAGCGGCTGCTCTACCTCGTCGCTGCGGTCGGCTTCGTGGTGTTGGCTGCGGTGGTCTGGGCCCGGGGAGGCCGCCGTCGTCGAGGGCGTGCCCGCCGTACTCCCCGGACGCCGGCGCCCGGCGTGCCGGGATCCGCGGGCTCGGCACGCCCACGCCCGCACGGTCGGCGACCACCCCCGCCCCGTCGTCCCGCCCGGGGCCCGGACGCTTCGAACAGGAGACCCCGCCCATGACGGAGCCGAGCCTCGTCCGCCGCGACCTGGGTGCCTACGGGACCGACGCGCCGGTCGCCGTGGCGCGGCTGGCGATGATCGCGGGCGCGTGCGCGCTCACCATGGTCGGGGGCGCACTCGCGAGCTCCGTCGTGGTCATGGCGGCCGCGCTCTTCGCGGCGTTCCTCACCGGGGTCGCGGTCCTCGCCCTCGTCTGGTCCAGCCGCGTCGGCAAGCTGCGCGCACGGGTGGCGATCGTCGATGGTCTCGAGCTGGGGCCCGACGACCGCGTCCTCGACATCGGGTGCGGCCACGGGCTGCTCACCGTCGAGGCCGCGCGTCGGCTCGATGCAGGCGTCGCGATCGGGATCGACCGTTGGCACGAGGACGAGGAGGCTGCCGCGAGGCCCACCACCGGCTTGTGGGACAACGCGGCGATCGAAGGTGTCGACGACCGGGTGGAGGTGGCGGCGGGCGACGCCCGATCCCTGCCCCTCCCGGACGAGTCGTTCGACGCGGTCGTGTCGGCGTCGACGCTCCGAGGGCTCACCGACGCGGACGACCGCGCCCGGGCCGTCGCGGAGGCGGTTCGGGTGCTCCGGGTCGGTGGACGCATCGTCCTCGTCGACACCCGCCACACCGCGTCCTACGCGGACATGCTCCGCACGCTCGGGTGGCCCGTGACGCGCTCCAAGCGGAGCTGGCAGATGTTCCCGCCCGTGCGGACCGTGGTGGCCACCCGTCCGGAGGGCTGAGCGCTCGTCATCGCCCGCGGCCGTACAGCATGTCGAGGAGGGCGGGGAACTCCGTGAGCGCCATCAACACCTCGTCGGCGCCTGCCGCGCGCAGCTCGTCGGGTGCGTGGGGCCCGGTCGCGACCCCCACCGCGGTCGCGCCCGCCGCGATCGCGCCGGCCACGTCGGAAGGCGTGTCGCCGACGTAGACCGACGCCGCTTCCGCACGCAGCGTCACGCCCTTGTCGGGGCCATGACGCCACCCGTACACACGGTCGACCGTCAGGCCGACGTGCTCGAGGCAGCGCACGGCGTTGTGCTCGAACTTGGCGGTCACGACGATGCTCCGACCGCCGAGGCGCGTGACGGCGGCGACCGAGGCTGCCGCCCCCGGGAGGAGCGAGGTGCCGGGGACGCCGAGCTCGCCGTAGAGCGCACGGAACCGGTCGGCCGCACCGTCGATCGTGTCGCCAGGGAGCCAGTGGGCGAGCTCGTCCTCGAGCTTGGGTCCGAGCCGGCTGACCACCAGGTCCGCGTCGATGAAGGTTCCGTACTCCGCCGCCAGCGCCTCGAGCGTCGCGTGGATCCCCGGGCGCGAGTCGACGAGGGTCATGTCGAGATCGAAGCCGACGACCGGTCCTGGTGGAGCGTACGACCGGGGCTCGGGAGCCATCGCCCCAGCGTATGGGGCGCCGGCGTATTGGGCGCCGGGGGTAGCTGTCACACCCGGCCGCGACGATCAGTGCATGAAGGCCCGGTCGGTACATCGCTGTGGTGAGTGTGGGGCGGAGTCGCCCCGGTGGCTCGGACGCTGCCCGGAGTGCGGCGTCTGGGGCTCGCTCGCCGAGGTGGTGGCCCCCCGCGCCCGGAGTGCTGCGCCCCTCGCCGCTCCGGGCGCGGGTCCGGTGCCGATCGCCGACGTCGAGCGCAGCGACGTCGACCGGTGCCCCACGGGGATCCCTGAGCTCGACCGGGTGCTCGGCGGCGGACTCGTCCCGGGCTCCGTCACGCTCCTCGTGGGTGAGCCCGGCATGGGCAAGAGCACGCTCTTGCTCCAGGCGCTCGGCCGGCTGGCGGCCGGCGGGGCGCGATGCCTGCTGATCGGTGCCGAGGAGTCGCCGCGCCAGGTCCGTCTGCGGGCCGAACGGGTGGGCGCCCTGGAACCGTCGCTCCTGCTGGCGGGCGACAACGAGCTCGCGCAGGTGGTCGCGCACGTCGAGGCCACCGATCCCGACGTCGTTGCGGTCGACTCGATCCAGGCGATCTCCGATCCCGAGCGCCCGGGCGCCCCCGGCTCGGTCGCGCAGGTGCGCGACTGCGCGCACGCGCTCGTGCGCGTCGCGAAGACGCGCGGTGTCCCGGCGATCCTGGTGGGGCACGTCACGAAGGAGGGGGCGCTCGCCGGGCCCCGATCGCTCGAGCACCTCGTCGACACCGTCCTCACGTTCGACGGCGACCGCCACCACACGCTGCGCTTCCTCCACGCGCTCAAGCACCGCTTCGGCCCCACGACCGAGCTGGGCCTCTTCGAGATGTGCGGCGACGGGCTCGCCGACGTCCCCGACCCGTCGGCCCTGTTTCTCGCCGACCGTCGCGCCGGCGCGCCGGGATCAGTCGTGGCACCGATCGTCCAGGGTCGACGTCCGATGCTGGTCGAGGTGCAGGCCCTCGTCGCGCCCACCGCGGCACCGATGCCTCGGCGCTCGGCCACCGGCCTCGACGCGTCGCGGCTCCCGCTGCTCCTCGCGATCCTCGAGCAG
This sequence comes from Acidimicrobiia bacterium, assembly GCA_046598115.1. Lineage (GTDB taxonomy): Bacteria > Actinomycetota > Acidimicrobiia > IMCC26256 > PALSA-555 > DASUAO01. The sequence continues at coordinate 4,366 of JBKJJI010000143.1, forward strand.
CACGCCGGGATCGACCTCGGCACCGCCGAGGTGTACGCGAGCGTTGCCGGGGGCGTGCGCGCCGCGGAACCGGGTGTCGACCTCGCCGTCGTGCTGGCGATCGTGAGCGCACGCGACCAGCGGGTCGTGGCGCCGGGCACCGTCGCCATCGGCGAGATCGGGTTGGGTGGCGAGCTCCGCCAGGTCGCCCAGTCGGCGCGGCGCGTCGCGGAGGCAGCGCGACTCGGGTTCACGCGGGTGATCGGCCCGCCTTCGCTCGCCCCTGCGCCCGGCCTGCAGATCGCGGCCGCGCACACCCTGCGCGAGGCGATCGCGCTGGGGTTCGACGCCGCGGCCGCGCGCGCCGCCTGAAGGCCGGGCGCGGACGCGAGCAGTAACGTGAGGGAGCGAGTCGTCGCCGCGACGGGAGAACGAGCGCAGCCCATGCCCACCCCGCCACGATCCGAGGCACTGCTCGCCGCCCTGCGACTCGTCGCCCCGGGCACCCAGCTGCGGGCGGGGATCGAGCGCATCATCCAGGCGAGCATGGGCGCGCTCATCGTCGTGGGGGCCGGCCCCGAGGTGCTGTCGGTCTGCTCCGGTGGATTCCTCCTCGACGCCGAGTTCACGCCGCCGCGACTCTCCGAGCTCGCGAAGATGGACGGCGCGATCATCCTGACCGCCGACCGCGCGCGCATCGTGCGGGCGAACGTCCATCTCGTTCCCGATCCCAACATCCCCACGTCGGAGACCGGGACTCGCCACCGCACGGCGGAGCGAGTGGCGCGCCAGATCGAGGTTCCGGTGATCACCGTCTCGGAGGACCGCTCCGAGGTCGCGATCCACATCGGGGGGGTGAAGCAACCGATCGACCCGACCGCGCGCGTGCTGGCACGCGCCGACCAGGCGCTCCAGATCCTCGAGCGGTACAAGGCGCGTCTCGACGCGGTGAGTGGCGCGCTCTCGGCGCTGGAGATCGAGGATCTCGTCACGCTCCGCGACGCGGCGTCGGTCCTCCAGCGCGCCGAGATGGTGCGCCGGATCTCGCACGAGATCGAGGGGTACGTGATCGAGCTCGGCACCGACGG
>JBKJJI010000244.1:0-12895 GCA_046598115.1 Acidimicrobiia bacterium
GCCAGCGTCACGGGCTGTCCTCTATGTCGCGCGACACCTGTCCTCAATGTCCTGCACCAGGACACCATCACCTCCACTGCATCGGAGATCCAATGCGTAAGGCAGCCGTCGTTGCTCTCGTGAGCGCGTGTGTCATGGTCCTGCTCCCGGGCCTCGCCGCGGCGAGCAAGAAGAGCGATCAGAAGCTGGCCGAGAAGGCGACGCTGCGCCAACGTGACGTACCGGACGTCTTCGAGGAAGTTGCAGTTGCAGGCGATGACGATGCACCGGATCTCTGTGGAGGCGCCATCGCGGCCGCGAGCGAGGCTGCCCTCGCGGCACCGCACTCCCGCTCGGGGTTCGCCCTCGGGGAGTCGCAAGGCTACGCCGTCATCGACAACGAGGTCGCGGTGCTCAAGAACACGGCCGGAGCGAAGCGGGCGCTCAACGCCTACCAGGATGAGGAAGCCGCCCGGGGGTGCATGGGGCGGCGCTTGAACGATTTCTTTGCCTCGGCGGGAGCCACCACCGAGGTCTCGGTCGGCTCCTTCGCGCCGGAACTCGACGACAAGGGCAACAAGTTGGTCATCAAGGGCGGCGACGAGTTCGCCGGCTTCAGCGCGAGCGTGCGGCGCAGCGCCGAGGGCGGCCAGCCCCAGTTCTTCGAGGCGATCGTGGTGATCGGGCGAGTCGGACGGAGCGTCTTCGAACTCGAGTTCATCAGCAGCGGCACGGTACCGAACGACGATGTCCAAGCCATGACGCAGTCAGTGGTGACCCGGCTCCAGCCAGCGCGCTGACATCCACGAGGTCGCGTGCGTCTTCCTCAGCGTTCTCCCCCACGGCAGATCGGAAGTAGGTTTCAAGCATGAAAGGTCCGAGCGCGAGTGGTCACAGCATTGTGGGGGCTGGCGCCTTGATCCTCTTCATCGTGTTCGCGACTTCCGGTCCTGCCCTGGCGAAGCCGCTTTCGGACCAACAGTGGCGTAAGCAGGTGAAGGCGATCTGTACGCAGTTCCACACGGACCGCCTCGTCGTCCTGCCGGAGAGCGGCCTCGCCGTGACCGAGCTCGAGGACGCTCAGCAATACGTCGACCAGGCCGTGCCGTTGTACGAGGAGTTGCTCACGTCGATCGAGTCCTTGCGCGAGCCCAAGGCCCGAGCGAAGAACGTGAAGTCATTCGTGTCGGCGCTCACCGCGGCCATCGCGACGATCACGGACACTCCGCTCGCAGCGTTCTCGGCGTTCGAGGACCACTTCGCGAAAGCGAATTCCGCGGGGAAGAAGCTCAGTCGATCCTGCGGCGGGTTGGGCGATCAGCGTCTCTGAGGTCCTGGTCGGAGAGCGTTGCCCTCAGCCGCCGCCGCGGGAGAGCTTCTGCGGGTTGTCCTCGAGATCGGTGAGCTTGGTGATCAGCTTCGTGAACGTGTCGTCGAACGTCTGTTGCTTGCGTGCCCGCTTCAGCGGGTTGGCGTACGAGATGATCTGCGCGGTGGCGAACTCGTGCCAGGTACCCAGCTCCTTGAGCTTGTCGGTGATGGCCTTCACCAGCCCGTGTGCCTCCACGACGCGGGCAGCGCGCGCCTCGCGCATCTCGATGGTCTCGGCGAGCGGGGCGTCCATGAACCCATCGCACTTGCGCAGCATCGACTCGTAGGCGCTCCCCGCAAGTCGCCCCGACTCCGCGTACGCGAAGCCGAGCGTCACGTAGTGGGCATGCTGCACCGAGTCGATGACGGCGGGGTCCTCTTCAGTCATCGACGGCTTCGTCTCGGCGATCTCGCGGTAGATCGAGAGGGCGACCGATGCGCGCTCGCGGATGTTCGGCTCCTTCTCGACGTTGAGCGCGAGCATCCGGTGCGCCACGTCGCGTGGCACGATCACGACCGGGAGCTTGCGCAGGCCGAGCTCCTTCGCGGCGAGGAAACGATGCTGACCGTCGATGATCAGGTAGGGCCCATCGTCGGGTGACTCCACCACGACGATCGGCGCGAGGAACCCGATCCGCTCGATCGAGTCGAGCACCCGGGCGACGTGGGGCCCGCTCGCCTTGCGCTGGTGCGAGATCACGTCGAGCTTGGTCATCGGCACGGTCGCGAACACGAGGTTGCGCCGAGTTGCCGGGTCCTTGAACCCGAACCCGTCGTCGGGGCCTGTCGTGCTCACGCTTGCCGTCCACTCATGACGGGACGAGCGTACCGGTGCGTTCATGCGTCAGAAATCCGCCCGCTGTCAGAGCGGGTTTCTGACGCCAAAACACGGATTCAGTGGCCGCGGGCGATCCACTCGTCGAGATGGGGAGCCTCGTCGGCGATCGTGGTGGAGTCACCGTGGCCGGTGTGCACGACGGTCTCGGGCGCGAGGACGAGGAGCCGGTCGCGGATCGACTCGATGATCGTCGGGAAGTCGGAGAACGAGCGGCCGGTCGCACCGGGACCTCCCTTGAAGAGGGTGTCGCCGCCGAAGACGTGGCCTTCGGGGCCGACGAGGCACACGCCGCCCGGGCTGTGGCCCGGGGTGTGGAGCGCGCGGAGGCGGGTACCTGCCACCTCGATCTCGCCACCCTCGCGTAGCGCGTCGTCGGGCTTGCGATTCGGGTAGACGAGGTCCCAGAGCATCTCGTCGGCGGGGTGGAGCAGGACCGGTGCGCCACCGGTCGCTCGCGAGAGCGCATCGGCGGCGTTGATGTGGTCGTTGTGCCCGTGAGTGCAGACGATGGCGCGCACGTTGCGGTCGCCGATCGCGGCCGCGATCGGCGCGGCGTCGTGGGCCGCGTCGACCACGATCACCTCGTGGTCGTCGCCGACGAGCCAGATGTTGTTCTCGACGTCGAAGTCCTCGCCGTCGATCGAGAAGATGCCCGACGTGGTGAGATGCTCGATGCGCGCCGTCACGAGGAGATCACGACGCGATCGTGACGACGGAGCGAAGCACCTCGCCGCGCTCCATCTTGTGGAACGCCTCCTCGACCGCGTCGAGCGGGATCGTCTCCGACACGAAGGCGTCGAGGTCGAAGCGGCCCGCGAGATAGAGGTCGACGAGGAGGGGGAAGTCGCGGCTCGGGAGGCAGTCGCCGTACCACGAGGGCTTCAGCGCGCCTCCCCGACCGAAGAAGTCGATCATCGGGATGTCGGGCAGCGCCATGTCCGGCGTCGGGACCCCGACCTGCACGACGGTGCCGGCGAGGTCGCGTGCGTAGAACGCCTGGGCGAGGACCTCGGGCCGGCCGACCGCCTCGATGCACACGTCGGCGCCGTTCCCGTCGGTGAGCGCTCGCACGGCCTCGACGGCGTCCTCCTTCGACGCATCGACGGTGTGGGTGGCGCCGAAGCCCCGGGCCCATTCGAGCTTCGTGGCGTCGAGGTCCACGGCGATGATGGTCCGCGCCCCGACGAGGCGGGCCCCGGCGATCGCGGCGTCACCCACGCCACCGCAGCCGAACACCGCGACCGTATCGTCCCGTTGCACGTTGCCGGTGTTCACGGCTGCCCCGAAGCCGGCCATCACGCCGCAGCCGAGGAGGCCGACCGCCTCGGGTCGCGCTGCCGGATCCACCTTGGTCGCCTGGCCGGCGGCGACGAGCGTCTTCTCGGCGAAGGCGCCGATCCCCAGCGCGGGGGAGAGCGCCGTGCCGTCGGTGAGGGTCATCTTCTGGGTCGCGTTGTGGGTCGAGAAGCAGTACCAGGGGCGGCCCCGTCGGCAGGCGCGGCACTCGCCGCACACCGCCCGCCAGTTGAGGACGACGAAGTCGCCGGGCGCGACGCCCACGACGTCGGGTCCGACGGCCACGACGACGCCGGCGGCCTCGTGGCCGAGGAGATAGGGGAAGTCGTCGCCGATCCCACCCTCGCGGTAGTGGAGGTCGGTGTGACACACGCCGCACGCCTGCACCCCGACGAGCACCTCGCCCGGCCCGGGGTCGGGCACGAGGATGCGCTCGACGGTAACGGGCGCCCCCTTGGACCGGGCGATCACGGCGTCCACCTCGTGGCTCACGGCGGGCAGAGTAGCGCCGGTCCTCACGTGCGGCGGGGGAAGCGGAGCGACACCGACCGGAGGGCGTGGCCGGAGCATCGTCCCGCTACGCTCACCCGGTCGATCGTGCGGTATACGAAGGCATCAACGGCCGACACGGAGCACCGGGGGAGCACGTGACCGAGACCGTCGCGGGGACCGAGGCGAGCCGGTCGCGGGGCTACTACGTCGAGATCTTCGCCGTGAGCTTCGCCGCGTTGCTGCTCGAGATCAGCTACACGCGCATCATCTCGTTCAAGCTCTTCTACTACTACACCTACCTCGTCATCGGGCTCGCGCTCCTCGGGATCGGTACGGGTGCGGTGATCGTGGCGATCTCGAAGCGGGTCCGCCGGGCTCCGACCGACACGGTGCTCCTGTGGAGCACGCTCGTGGGCGGTCTGAGCGTGGGCGTGGGCTACGTGGTGATCGCGGTCACGAAGCTCGACACGATCGCACTCTGGGACTACGGCACCCGGACGTCGTTCGCCAACGCAGCCCGGCTCGTCCTGATCTGCGTCGCGTTGTTCGCGTCGTTCGTCGCCATCGGGGTGGTCATCGCGGTGCTCTTCGCCCGACGCACCGACCAGATCGGGCGCCTCTACTTCGTCGACCTCCTCGGCGCCGGCCTTGCCTGCGCGGTCGTCGTGTCGTTGCTCGGCTGGATCGGGCCGCCGTCCACGATCCTGCTCGCCGGGCTCATCCTCGCGGGCGTCGGTCTGCGGCTCGCGCTCCGGGTCCGCTCCGGCCTCGTTCCCATCGCCGTCGTACTGATGGCCGTCCTCGCCGTCACGGCCGCTTGGCCCGGGATCCTCCCGGAGCAGCAGCTCGAGGCGAGCAAGCAGCAGGTCGACACGAGCGACGCGACGTTCTCGTCGTGGAGCCCGCTGTTCCGGGTCGACGTGTACCCGGCGCTCGGCGTCCAGACCCTCTTCCACGACGGCCTGCTCGGCAGCCAGATCGACCCCTGGGACGGCAAGGTCGAGAGCCTCGGTCGCTTCGACTCGAATCCCCGAGCGATGCCGTTCGCGGCGCTCGGACGGGCACCGCGGCGCGAGCTCATCATCGGCGCGGCCGGCGGTCACGAGATCCTCGCCTCGCTGTACTTCGACGCCGGTCACATCGACGCCGTCGAGCTCAACCCCGTCACCTACGACCTCGTCACCGATCGCTTCGCGGAGTACAACGGGCATCTCGCCGAGCATCCCAGTGTGAACTACGTCCGCGACGAGGGCCGTTCGTTCCTCGCCCGCCAGGACGGGACGTACGACCTCGTGTGGTACCCGGCCCCCGACAGCTACTCGGCGACCAACGCGGCGACTGCCGGTGCGTTCGTGCTCTCGGAGAGCTACCTCTACACCAGTGAGGCGATCCAGGAGACCATGGAGCACCTCCGCCCCGGAGGAGTGGTCGCGGCGCAGTTCGGGGAGTACGACTACCAGGCGCGACCGAACCGGACCACGCGCTACGTGGCCACGGTTCGGGATGCCCTCCGTGCCGGGGGCATCGCCGACGCTCGACGCCACATCGTGGTCGTCACGACCGACGACGTGATCGCCGGAACCCTGGCAACGGTCCTCGTCAAGGAGGAGCCCTTCAGCGATGCCGACGTCGAGCGAATCCTGGCCGCGGCTGCGGCCGTGCCGGGGTCGTCGCTCGCGGCCGCACCCGGCGAGCGGGGCGATGGCGGCCCGGTCGAGGACCTCCTCCGGACCCCGAACGCCCAGCTCGACGCCTGGTATGCCGACTATCCCTACGACGTCCGACCGGTCAGCGACGATCGCCCGTTCTTCTGGCACTTCTCCCAGATCGACGACGTGATCGCCGAGTTCGGTGATCCCATCATCCAGAGCGACCGAGAGGTCGCGGTCGGCGAGCGAGTGCTGGTGCTGCTCCTCCTCGTGGCCGCCGCGCTCGCGGCGCTGTTCCTCTTGCTGCCGTTCTTCGTCGTCCGGGACGTCTGGCGCCGACTCCCTCGGAAGTCGACCGCGGCGGGGTACTTCACGGCGCTCGGACTCGGGTTCATCTTCTTCGAGATCACGCTGATCCAGCGCCTGACGCTGTTCCTCGGGTATCCGACCTACTCGTTGACCGTGACGCTCATGTCGGTGCTCATCTTCACCGGCGTCGGCGCGTTGCTCAGCACTCGCTACGAACACGTGCGAGAGCGCGTCGCCCCCGTCCTGCTCGGGATCCTCGCGGCGCTCACCATCTTCTACCTGTTCGCGTTGGGCCCGTTGACCGACGGGCTGCTGACCCTTCCGCTGTTCGCACGGATCGGGTTCGCCTTCACCGTGATCGCGCCGCTCGGCGTGTGTCTCGGCGCGTTCATGCCGCTCGGCCTGGGAGCCGTGTCGAGCATCAGCGACCACTCGCCCGAGTACGTCGCGTGGGGTTGGGCGGTCAATGGCTTCGCGTCGGTGGTGGGCTCGGTGGCCAGCACCATCCTCGCGATCGCGTTCGGCTTCCAGGTCGTGCTGGTGGTGGCGTTCGCCCTCTACGTCGTCGCGGTGGCGCTCCTCCGGGGCCTCGCCAGGCCGATCGCCGTCTCGGCCTGACATCGGTCGAGGCCGCGCGCGACCGGGACCGGAGGTGCTGCGCCGCGAACGATTGAGGTAGACCGTAGCCATGCGCTTCGGACTCGACATCGCCCAGCAACGGATGCCCTGGTCGGAGGTGGCCGACCGGGCCCGCTTCGCCGAGTCCCTCGGGTTCGACGGGGTCTGGGGATTCGATCACTTCCAGCCGATGTACGGCGACGGTCCCGGTGAGTGCTTCGAGGGCCACACCACCCTCGCCGCGCTGAGCGGCATCACCGAGCGGGTCCGCCTCGGTCTGCTCGTCGCCGGGATGACCTATCGCCACCCGGCGGTGTTCGCGGCCGAGGCGATCACGATCGACCACGCGTCGGGAGGGCGCCTGGAGCTCTCGTACGGCGCCGCGTGGTTCGACAAGGAGCACGCCGAGCTCGGGATCCCCTTCCCGGCGCTGAAGGACCGCGTCGACGCCTTCGAGGAGGCGGTGCAGATCGTTCGGGGCTTGCTCACGACCGACGGGTTCACCTTCGAAGGTCGACATCACTCGGTCACCGACGCGACGCTCCGACCCCGACCCGTCCAGGACCCCCACCCGCCGATCTGGATCGGCGCCTCGGGGGAGAAGCGGATGATGCCGATCGCGGCCCGGTACGCCGACGTGTGGCACTGCTTCGGGCCCGTGCAGCACCTGGTGGACAAGTCGCAACGGCTCAGCGAGATGGCCGACGCTGCGGGTCGGGACCCGGCCGAGATCCGTCGAGCGGCGTCGCTGTCGCTCGAGGAGGACGCCGACACCCTCGCCCGGCAGGTCGACGAGTGGGACGAGGCCGGCTTCGAGTACCTCGTCTGCGGGTGGCCATCGGGTGGCCGCGCCGAGGTCGAGGCGTTCGCGTCCACGCACCTGCAGTAGCGGGCCGATCAGTCCTCGCACGCGTCACGCTGCTGCTCGAGGTCGTCCTTCTGCTCGTCGAGCGCCGACTTGGCCTGCTCCCTGCCCTCCTTGTCGCCCTTGAACTGCTTTCCGAGGTCCTTCTTCTCCTCTTCCAGAAGGTCGAGTGCCTCCTCGATCGCCTCGCACGTTGGGAGCGACGTCGTGGTCGTGGGTCGCTGCGTCGGAGGCACGGTGGACGCGAGCGACGTCGCGACCGCGCCGACCGGTCCGGCGTCGTGGTCGGGTCCGCCGAGGCTCAGCAGTCCCCAGGCCGCCAGTGCCCCCGCGAGCGCCAGCAGGGCAAGCACACCGACGCGTCGCGGGGTGCGCCGGGTCGGCTCCGACGGGGGCGTCGGCGTGGCTGCGACGACGGGTGCAGCCATCGTGCTCGTCTCGGCAACTGCATCGAGTCGGATCGTCGCGTCGGCTTCCGACGGGAACTCGAGAGTAAGCCCGTCTGCCGGGGGGCGGGCAACGGGATCGCGTGCCGTCATTCGGCGAATCAGCGCACCCCACCCGGCCGGAACATCGGCGGAGATCTCGGGGTCGCGAGCGAGGCGCGCGAGCGCGGCCTCGCGGGGCGGGCCGTCGAAGGCCCGCGTCCCGGTGAGGCACTCGAGGAGCACGAGGCCGAAGGCGTAGACGTCGGCCGCGGGGCCGACCTCAGCGCCCTCGACCTGCTCCGGTGCCATATACGCCGCGGTGCCCATCGAGGTCGCCGGGGCCGTGAGGTGACTCGCGTCGGCGAGACGCGCGATCCCGAAGTCGGCGAGGCGGGCCCGCCCGTTGGCGTCGAAGAGGATGTTCGACGGCTTCACGTCTCGGTGGACGACGCCCTGGGCATGGACGTAGGCGAGCGCTGCACTGAGATCGAGCGTGATCTGGTGAGTGGTCGCCTCGTCGAGCGGGCGGCCGGGGCGTAGGAGATCCGCCAACGACGGACCGTCGACGAGCTCGAGCACGAGGAACGGTGTGCCCTCGTGCTCCCCGGCGTCGAGGACCCTCACGAGCCCGGGGTGGTCGAGGCTCGCGAGCACGCGCGCCTCGGCGTCGAAGCGGAGCCGGTCCGCCGCGTCGGTCCCGCGGAAGGCCTTGATCGCCACCTCGCGCCCGAGCCGCTCGTCGTGGGCCACGAACACGTCGGCCATCCCACCGCGTCCGGCCCGTCGCACGACCGCGTAGCGTCTCCCTACAGCCGTGCCGATCTCGATCATGTCACCGGCCTCCCGTCCTTCCTCGTGTGGTCCTGATCCCCAGGTGTACCCGCGAGTGCGCCGGAGACAACCGCGCGCCAGGGTAGGTCCCCTGCGAGCGGGGACCACTCTCAGTGATGTCCCGTTTCGTCCCCCTCTTCCGCTTCAGCCCTGGTTGCCACGCGCCGATAGGGGGTGCGAGGCCGGGCACCACATCGGTGCCGGCACGGGGCAACTGGGGACGAGCATGGGAATCAGCGCACACCGCGCGCCGACCCCTGGGTCGGTCCGAGGTCACGTCCGGCACGGTCGGCCGCGACGCGCTGTCGCCATCGCGCTCGTCGTCCAGCTGCTCGCCGTGGTGGGCCTCGTCGCCGGGACGGCCGCCCCGGCGCTCGCCGGTCCGCCGACCGCGATGACGGGATACGTGCCGCTGCCGGCGGATGACCTCGTCACGGCGTTCCAGGCGATCAACGGGGCCGCCGGCACCACCCTCGACTTCACCGTGGGGATCACCAACGCCAGCGACGGCGCGGTCATCTACTACGACCACTGGGAAGACGGCTACGAGGCCGACATCGCCAACCCGGCCCAGGCCACGACCGAGCAATGGGGCGACGGCAACGCCGCCAACGGCGACGCGGCGAGCTACTGCAGCACCTGCGGTGGCGACCTCCTGACCGCCGGCGACGTGTTCGTGCTCCGCAACAACGTCGTGACCCCGCGCGACTCGGCGGTGATCCGTTGGGACGGTCGGGACAAGATCGGCTCGACCCGCGCCTTCGCCCTGACGAGCGGCGGGTGGACCACCGCGGTCGGTTCGCTGCTGGCAAGCGCCGTCTCCGCGTTCGACACGTCCCGCTACGGGAAGACCTACGTGGTCCCGATCGGTCAGGACACCGCGGTCCCGGCCGGTGCGACGCCACCGTTCGAGTACACCAGCGCCCACATCGGCGCTGCGCAGGCCTCCACGCAGGTGCAGGTCGACCTCGACGGCAACGGGACCTTCGAGCAGACCCAGACCATCGATGCGGGCGGGTCGATGTTCGTGAACGGCGGCCTGCTCGAGGGCGCGCGCATCGTCGCCAACAAGCCGGTGCAGGTGCACCTCGTGGCCGGCGACGTCGGCGCGTCCTACGAGGCACATACCTACACGCTGTTCCCCGACAACCTGCTCGCCAACAGCTACATCAACCCGGTCGGCAGCTCGGTCGTCAACCAGGAGACGATCATCTACCTGTACAACCCGAACAACTCGCCGATCTCGGTCACCCCGACCTGCCCGTCCTGCGGGGCGGCGATCCCGCTCGCGGCGAACTCGGGCCAGAGCTTCACGGTGCCTCTCGGCGAGGCGGTGCAGTTCAGCTCGGGTGGCCTCGACTTCGTCGCGGTCGGTGCGGCCGGGTCCCAGAGCGGCGCCGGCGGCGGGACCGACTCCAGCTCCGCCTACGACTGGGGCTTCACGCTCGTCCCGGCCGATATCCTCACCAGCCAGGTGGTCATCGGGTGGGCGCCCGGCGCGGCGGACGTGCCGCCGTCGTCGGCCCTGTTCAACCCGGTGTGGATGACCTCGTTCGCGCCGACGACGCTGCGCGTCGACTACGACGGCGACCCGGGGACGGGTGCGTTGGGTGCGGACTGCGTGGGCCAACACGATGCCGAGATCGCGGTCGGCGCGCTCGTGTCCACTCGCATCACCGACCCGGGCGACAACTCGATGACCGGCGCGCGCATCTACACCTGTGACGGCACCTTCATCGCCGGAGCGTGGGGCGAGGACCCCCAGAACGCACCGACCGGGAGCCCGGGGCTCGACGCCGGCTACACGGTCATCCCGTCCACCAACCCGCTCGTGAACAAGACCTCGGCGTTGGCGATCGACTCCAACGGTGACGGCCGGTTCGGTCCCGGCGACACCATCCAGTACTCGATCTCGATCGCGAACGTCGGCAACATCGGGCTCACGAACGTCATCGCCGACGACGCGCTGATGGCCGGCCTCACCTACGTGCCGGGTTCGACCACGTACCAGGACGGTGCCGTCGTCCCGATGGCCGACGGCGTCGTGCCGCCTGCCGCAACCGCGTACCCCCTCGACGAGGGCGGCCTCGGCCTGCCCAACCTCGCCGCCGGGTCGACCGCGACACTCCGGTTCCGCGCCACCATCGACAGCCCGTTCCCGGGATCGAGCGCGCTCATCACGAACCGGATCGACATCACCTCCGACCAGGGCTCGACCAACAGCACCGACGAGCTCACGATGGCGACCGCCGACCTGCGCCTCACCAAGACCGAGACCGCGGCGCCGGGCTTCGTGGGCCAGAACGCGGTCTTCCGTGTGCGGGTGACCAACGACGGTCCCGATCTCGCACCGGCAGTGCAGGTGACAGATCTCCTGCCGGCCGGTGTCACGTACCAGAGCCACACCGCGACCCAGGGCACCTACGACGACGCCACCGGGCTGTGGTCGGTCGGCGACATCGCCAACGGCGCGGACGCCACGCTCGACGTCACCGCCCGCATCGACTCCACCTCGGTGACCAACTACGCCGAGGTGACCGGCTCGGGTGCGTTCGACCCCGACTCGATCCCCGCCGAGGGTCCGCTCGGGTCGGGGAACCCGCCCAACCAGGACGACGAGGACTCGGTGACGGTGAACGTCGCCCCGCGCGCCGACCTGTCGCTCTCGAAGACCCGCACCGCCGGGCCCGACGAGTTCGGGACCACCACCTTCCGCATCGCGCTGACCAACGGGGGGCCATCGACGGCGACCGGGATCTCCGTGACCGATCTGCCGCCGGCCGGCGCCGTGTTCGTGGGCGCGACCCCGTCCCAGGGGGCCTTCGACGGCGGCACCGGCATCTGGACCGTCGGCTCGGTGAACTCGGGCGCGGGTGCGACCCTCGACGTGACGTACACCATCCCCGCGTTCCCGGCCACGAACTTCGCGCAGGTCACCGCCGTGGCCGAGGCCGACCCGGACTCCTCGCCTGCCGAGGACCCGCTCGGCCCCGGGACCCCGCCGAACCAGGACGACGAGGACTCGGTCACCGTCACTCCGTCGGCCGACCTGTCGCTCACCAAGGTCGAGACGAACTCGCCGCAGTACGTCGGCGACAACGCGGTCTTCGACATCACCGCGACCAACGACGGCCCCGACGTGGCCCCCAGTGTCGACGTGAGCGATCTCCTGCCCGCGGGCCTGGTCCATGTCTCGAACACCCCGTCGAAGGGCTCCTACGACTCCGGCACGGGCGTCTGGGCCATCGGTGCGATCCAACCCAACAGCTCCGAGACCCTCCAGATCACCGCGCGCGTCACCGCGCCGGGATCGATCACGAACATCGCCGAGGTCTCGGCGTCGGGCGCGCCCGACCCCGACTCGACGCCGGCCAACGACGTCCCGGCCGAGGACGACCAGGCCAGCGCCGCCGTGAACACCACGGGCGGCACGCTCGGCGACACCGTGTTCTACGACGTGAACGGTGACGGGACCCAGGACCCCGGCGAGCCCGGGATCGCCGGGGTCGACGTCACCGTCACGACCGCGGGCCCCAATGGCGCACTGGGTGACGGGGACGACGTCACCCTGCCGGTCGTGACCACCGACGCCTCGGGGAACTGGGCCGTCACCGGGCTCGGACCGAACCCGTACCAGGTGACCGTCGACCCCTCGACGCTCCCGACCGGCCTGACCGATCCCACCGGGGATCTCGACGGCATCGACACCCCGAACGTCGCGGTCGTGACGCTCGGCTCGGGTGAGGCCCGTAACGACCTCGACTTCGCCTACCAGGGCACCGCGTCGGTCGGTGACACCGTGTTCGTCGACTACGACGGCAACGGCCTGATCGGCTCGAACGAGGGCATCCCCGGTGTGACGCTCGACGTCACCTGGGCCGGCTTCGACGGCACGCTCGGCACCGCCGACGACGTCACCTACTCCGTGACCACCGACGCAGCCGGGAACTGGGACGTGCTCGCGGTCCCGCCGGGCCTCTACCTGGTGAGCGTTGACCTCACGACGGTCCCGCCGGGGCTCGTGAACTCCTTCGACCCCGACGGCGGGAACGACGCCATCAGCCAGCTCACCCTCGTCGCAGGGACCAACGACCCCAACCAGGACTTCGGGTTCCTCGGAACCGGCTCGATCGGCCGGGTGATCTTCCGGGACGACAACAACAACGGCGTCTACGACACCGGTGAAGGGATCTCCGGGGTCACGGTGCGCGCGACGTGG
>JBKJJI010000261.1:0-5848 GCA_046598115.1 Acidimicrobiia bacterium
GCCGCCTCGCGAAGCGGGTCCGCTACGCCGCCGAGGCCGTCGCGCCGGTCGTCGGGAGGCCGGCGCGGCGACTCGCCCGTCGCGCCGCCGATCTCCAGTCGGTACTCGGTACGCATCAGGACGCGGTTGTCGCGGCGGCGTGGCTCCGGCGCGCCGCCGAACGCATCCATGAACCGGTCGCGTTCGCCGCGGGCCAACTCGCCGCCATCGAGCACCGCGAGTCGCGTCGCGCGCGCCGGCGCTGGCCGGACGCCTGGCGGCGTGCCAGCGCCAAGCGGCTCCGACGGTGGTCGTGAGCGCCGAAGCCGGCCTCCGCGCCGACCCCGACGTGCGCGCCGCCGGCGGCATCGTGCGTCGCACCCCCACGCGCCTCGAGGTGCTCGTCGTACATCGTCCGCGCTACGACGACTGGACCTTTCCGAAGGGCAAGCGCGACGACACGGACGTCGACGACCTCGCCACGGCGCTCCGGGAGGTCGCGGAAGAGACCGGGTTCACGTGCACCCCTGAACGGGAGATCGGATCGACGCGCTATCGCGACCATCGGGGCCGCGACAAGATCGTCCGCTACTGGCTGATGGACCTCGCCACCGGCACGTCCGGCGATGTGTTCGAGCCCAATCGCGAGGTCGACGAGATCCTGTGGTGTCGAACCGGCAAGGCCAGGAGCCTGCTCACGTACGAGCACGACCGCGCGCTCGTCACGCACGTCGAGGAGCCGAGCCGATGACGATCTTCCTCGTGCGCCACGCGAAGGCCGGGAGTCGCGGGGAGTGGGACGGGCCCGACGACCAGCGACCGCTCTCCAAGCGGGGGCGTCGCCAGGCCGACGCCCTGGTGGGGGTCCTCGCACCCGAGGCACCGACTCGGATCATCAGCAGCCCATTCGTCCGCTGCCGCCAGACCGTCGACCCGCTCGGTGCGAGCTTGCGGCTCCCGGTCGAGCTGTCCGACGCGTTGGCCGAGGGCGCGCCGCTCGACGAGACGCGTGCGCTCATCGGCAAGATCGTCGACGAGGCGACCGTACTGGCGACCCACGGCGACGTCATCGGCTGGCTGCTCGACGATCTCGAGCGATCCGGGTTGACGATCGGTCCGCCACGCCTCGAGAAGGGCTCGGCCTGGATCCTCGGGATCGAGGCCGGCGTGGTCACGAGTGCCCGGTACCAGCCACCGCCCACGTGACCCCCGACATCACCGACGTCGCCGACCTCGTCGAGCTCCTGCGGTCGCCGGCCGCCTCCGACCACGACGGCGAGTCCGTCAGCATCGTGGAACACGGCTTGCAGTGCGCCGCGCTCCTCCGCGCCCGAGCTCCCCACGACACCGAGCTCCAGGTCGCGGGGCTCGTGCACGACACACCGACACCGGCTATCGATCGAGCCTCACGCCGCGGAGCATGGAGACGCTCGAGAAGCAAGGCGGCGAGCTCGACGAGGTGGGGCGGACCCGGTTCGAGCGGTCACCACACTTCGACGCCCTCGTCGAGCTGCGCCGTGCCGACGACGACGCCAAGGTTCTCGGGCTCGCCGTGGGCACCATCGACGACTGGCAGGCCGCACTGATACATGTCGCAAGCGACGACTCGTCGGCCGGCCCGCCCCGGTAGGTTCCGTCCGTGCGCGTGCTCGTGACCAACGACGACGGCGTCGAAGCCGAAGGGGTGCACGCGTTGGCGCGCGCGATCGTGCGTGCGGGGCACGAGGTCGTCGTGGTAGCCCCGAGCGGCGAGCGGAGCGGGAGCGGTGCGGCCATCGGTCGACTCCACCGGAGCGGGCCGATCCGGTGGCAGCCCGTCACCTGGTCCGACCTCCCCGGCACGGCGGTCCATTCGGTCGACCTCCCCCCGGCTGCGGCCGTGTATGCCGGGTGCCTGGGAGCGTTCGGCACGACCCCCGACGCGGTGGCGTCAGGTGTGAACCCCGGGCTGAACTACGGCCATCTCGTGCTGCACTCGGGCACGGTCGGCGCCGCCCTCACCGCCCAGGTCCTCGGCATCCCGTCGGTCGCCGTGAGCATCGCCTGGGGCGACGACGAGCACTGGGACACGGCTGCGACGTTGGCGGCCGCCGCGCTGCCGTGGGTCGTCGGCAACGACCGCCCGTGTGCACTCAACCTCAACGTGCCGAACGTGGTGCTCTCGAAGATCGGCACGGCACGTGAGGCGCGCCTGACCGCCTTCGACGAGCAGTGGAGCGCGTCGGCGCGCAGCGGCGAGCTCCAGCTCGAGTACGAGGGACGCGGCCACGACCCCGAGCCCGACACCGACCTCGCGATCGTCCGCGCCGGCGACGTCGCGTTCACCCTCCTGCGCGGGATCAGTACCGAGCCCGGCGCCGACTTCGGCGCCGGGACGGACAACCTCGCGGCCGCGCTCGCTCAGGCGTCCTCGTAGCGGTACCCGACACCCCGGACGGTGATGAGCCGCACCGGGTGCGCCGGATCCGGTTCGATCTTCGAGCGGAGGCGCTTCACGTGCACGTCGAGGGTCTTGGTGTCGCCGTAGTAGTTCGAGCCCCAGACGCGGTCGATGAGCACGTCGCGGGTCAGCACCCTCCCGGCGTTCGCGAGGAGCAGCTCGAGCAGCTCGAACTCCTTCCTCGGGAGCGCCACCTCGGCACCGTCGACGAACGCCTCGTGACGCGCGAGGTCGAGGCGGACCGGCCCGACCTCGAGCTCGTCGACCGGGGACGCGCCGGGAGCCTGGTCGGGTGCGCGACGGAGCGCGGCCCGGACCCGGGCGATGAGCTCGCGCAACCGGAACGGCTTCGCGATGTAGTCGTCGGCGCCGACCTCCAGACCGACCACGGCGTCGATCTCACCCGCCCGTGCGGTGACCATGATGATCGGGACCCGGGATCGGGACCGCAGCTCACGGCACACGTCGATCCCCGACATCTTCGGGAGCATCACGTCGAGGAGCACGAGGTCGGGCGCAGTCGCCTCGAACTGCGCCAGTGCCTCCGCGCCGTCGGCGGCAGTCTCGACCGCGAAACCTTCCCTGCGCAGTGCGACCGAGAGCGCCTCGCGATACGACTCCTCGTCGTCGACGACCAGGACGAGCGCAGGGTCGTGCATCAGAGCGGGAGCTCCGGATCGGCGACAGGCAGCAGGAACGTGAACACCGAGCCTTCACCTTCGCGCGACTCGACCACGACCTCGCCACCGTGGGACTCCGCGACATGCCGGACGATCGCCAGCCCGAGGCCCGTCCCCCCGGTGCCACGGCTCCGAGCCTTGTCGACCCGGTAGAAGCGCTCGAAGACCCGCTCGAGCTCGGAGCTCGGAATCCCGATGCCTGCATCGCGCACGGTGAACGCGACCTGCGCTCCGACGACGGCGACCGCGATCGAGACCTCGGCGTCTGGCTCCGAGTACTTCAGGGCGTTGTCGAGGAGGTTGGTGAGCGCGCTGACCACCTGGCGGGCGTCGCAGCGCACGAGCACGTCGGTCTCCGGCTGGGTCAGGTCGGCGACGCCGAGCCCGCGCTCGAGGCCGATCGATCGCACGCGCTCGATCGCCTCGGCCGCCAGCCACGTCGCGGACACATGGTCGCGGCTCGGAACGTCCTGGCGCTCCACGAGGCTGAGGTCGAGGAGGTCGTCGACGATCCGACCGAGACGCTCGGCCTCGTCGACGAGGCGATCGACGAGCGACGCGTCGGCCGGGTCGGTCAGCTGGCCGTGGATCGTCTCGGCGAGGATCCCGAGCGCACCGATGGGGGTCTTGAGCTCGTGGCTGACGTTCGCGACGAAGTCGCGTCGGATGCTCTCGGTCCGCCGCAGGTCGGTGATGTCGCGCACGAGGGCGACCGCACCGACCGACGATCCATGGGCCCCGCCCATCAGCGGCCGTGCCTCCACGACGAGGATCCGCCGGGGAGGACCGTGCAGCGTGAGCTCCTCGTCGAACGGGACCCCCGACAGCGCGATCGGGATCGCGCGCTCGATCACGTCCTCGACGACGGCGTGCCCGTGGCGGGCATCCCGGAACGGCAGGGCCGCGGCGTTGCGATGCACCACGGCGCCCTCGGGGTCGGCGACGACCACCGCGACGTCGAGCGCGTCGAGCGCAGCACCGAGGCGCACGCCGATCTCCTCGGCATCCGACCGAGCGACCTCGAGTGCCCGTGCCTCACGCTCCAGCGAGTCGCGGCTCTTGCGCCCTGCCCTCATCACCAAGCTCCGAACCGGTCGAAGGCAACGAGAACGGTCAGCCGAACCGACCGGTGACGTAGCCCTCGGTCCGAGGGTCCGAGGGGGTCGTGAAGATCGTCCCCGTGTCGTCGTACTCGACGAGCCGACCGACCCGGGTCCCGTCGTCGCCGACGTCGGTGGTGATGAACGCCGTGCGCTCGGACGTCCGGGCCGCCTGCTGCATGTTGTGGGTGACGATCAGGATCGTCACATCACGCTTGAGCTCCTCCATGAGATCCTCGATCCGCGCGGTCGCGATCGGGTCCAGTGCAGAGCACGGCTCGTCCATGAGGAGGACGTCGGGCTCGACCGCGAGGCACCGCGCGATGCAGAGCCGCTGCTGTTGTCCGCCCGAGAGCGCGAACGCGCTCTCCTTCAGCTTGTCCTTCACCTCGTCCCACAGCGCAGCGCGGATCAGCGCCCGCTCGACGACCTCGTCGAGTCCACGTCGGTTCTTACGAAGGCGAGGCCCGAAGGCGACGTTGTCGTAGATCGACTTCGGGAACGGGTTGGGCTTCTGGAACACCATCCCGATCCGGCGGCGGACCTCGACCGGGTCGACTCCCGACCCGTAGAGATCCACGCCGTGGTAGGTGATCCGACCGTCGACCCGGGCACCGACGATGAGGTCGTTCATGCGGTTGAACGAACGCAGCAACGTGCTCTTGCCGCAACCCGACGGGCCGATGAGCGCAGTCACCGCGTTCGCCTGCACCTCGAACGTCACGCCCGCGATCGCGGGGACTCCCCCGTAGGAGACGGTGACGTCGTCCACGGCGAAGACGGACTCGGCTCCGGCCGCACCGCTCGGCGAGGGGTCGGCCCCTGCACCGACGGCGACCACGACCGCTGGTCCTTCCGAACGGCTCATCGCGAGCAGCGTACGCCGTGCCCTTCCCGAGTCGTCGTCCAGGCCATGGCATCGAGGTGAACCGAAGGTGAACACTTGCCACACCTCGAGCCACGGGGCCGCGCGCCGACCGAGCGGGCGCAACAATGCCTCCATGGCCAAGAACACGCCCGTGCCCGAAGGCCCCCAAGAGTTGCGTCGCACCTTCACGGAGCAGCTCGACGAGATCCGCAGCGACGTCGTCCGGCTCGCCGGCCTCACTTCCGAGGCGATCGGCGCCGCCACCCACTGCCTGCTCGACGCCGACCTCTCGGCGGTCGATGCCCTCATCGCGAACGACAAGCGCATCGATGCCCTCAAGGAGTCGACGGAGCTGCGCGTCTACGAGCTCTTCGCGACCCAGCAGCCGATGGCGCGCGACCTTCGGACCCTGCTCGCGGTGCTCCGGATCCTCACCGAGATCCAGCTCACCGCCGATCTCACCGTGAGCATCGCCAAGGCAACCCGGCGCATCTACCCCGGCGAGCTCGCACCGAAGATCCGCGGCCTCATCGTGCGCATGGGCGAGCAGGCGACCACCCAACAGGACCTCGCCGTCGACGCGTTCGCCGACGGCGACACGGCGATCGCCGCGGCGTTGCCCGACATGGACGACGTCATGGACGACCTCCAGAAGGACATGTTCCGCGAGATCTTCGCTTCGTCGGTCAACGACGAGTCCGGGTTGCAGACCGCGGTCCAGCTCGCGCTGCTGGGTCGCTTCTACGAGCGGATCGCCGACCATGCGGTGCTGGTGGGCGCG
>JBKJJI010000365.1:0-2944 GCA_046598115.1 Acidimicrobiia bacterium
TCGCCATCCAGGGCTACGACGAGCTCTCGGCGTCCCAGGTCGTCGACCGCCTCGAGGGGCTCTCCGCCACCGACCTAACGGCGATCCGCGACTACGAGCAGTCCACCCGGGCGCGGGCGACGATCCTCGGCAAGATCGAACAGCTCGAACGTCCGGCCTGACCGGGCAGCAGTCCCACGCCGATGGAGCACTGCCGCACGGCCACGACCGCCGACGCCACCCGCATCGTCGAGCTCGCCCGCGAGGTCCGGCGCGAGCTCGGCGACATGCGCGGCGGCGCGCTCTGGTCCGAGCGTGAAGCCGCGCCCGAGCCGCTCGAAGACACGGTCGCCGGGTGGATGGCGGACCCGGCCGTCCTCGTGGTCGCGGGATGCATCGACGACGTCATCGTGGGGATCGGGACCGTGCAGGTCGAGCGTCTGCGAGGCGGCTCCCGCCTCGGTGTGATCCGGGAGCTCTTCGTGGAGGAAGGTGCCCGCAGCGTTGGCGTCGGCGAGGCGATGACGAACCAGCTCCTCGAGTTCTGCGCCGAACACGGCTGCATCGGTGTCGATGCCACAGCGCTGCCGGGTCACCGAGCGACGAAGAACTTCTTCGAGGAGCAGGGCTTCACCGCCCGGGCGCTGACGATGCACACTCGGCTCGATCCTGCGACGACCGACGACGGCTGATCGTGCTGGATCTCGACCGAATGCCGAGAAGCCCCGTTATGTAAAGTTACGGACGACAGCCAGGAAGTGGGGTCTCCCCTGGGCCGGTGCGACCCTCAGCGCTCGAGGGCATGCAGTGCGTCGACGCTCGGCACGAAGTACACCGCAGCGCTGAGGGGCTTCGAGAAGTCCGTGAGGCGGTCGTGGAGCCCGTCGCCGCCGACGCCGAACATCCGCTCCAACATCCGCTGGAAGCGGCTGGGATCGGCCGAGAACGCGAGGAAGTAGAGCCCGTGGGCGCCGACGGTCCCCCATGGGGTGCTCCGCCGGTACAGCTCGAGCTCCTCGCCGTCGTCCTCGATCACCACGCGGCTCACGTGCGACGTCGGAGGGTTCGGGTCGAGCTCCACGGAGTCGACCTTCGTGCGCCCGATCACGGCCTCCTGGTCGGCCACCGGGAGGGCTTCGAAGGCCTCCAGGTCGTGCCTCCAGCGCATCGTGAGGGCAAAGGCGCCACCGGCCCCCGGGCTGCCTTCAGGGAGCACGGCCACCTCGGCGGCGGCGTCGACGGGAGGGTTCTCGGTCCCGTCGACGAAGCCGGTGAGGTCTCGGCTGTCGTGGTACACGAAGCAGGCCTGCTCCTGGGCGAGATCGGCGACGGGCGCGAGCGTCCGCACCACCTCGCGAGCGCAGTCGAGCACGACGTCGGGCCCGGTGCCGTGCAGCCACACCCAGAGGTCGTGCGGTGTCGCCGGCACCGCACGGGCGACGCCGTCGGTGCTGGTGCCCTGGATCGGTCCCATCGGCGCGAGGTCGTCGGGCGCGTCGTCGGGGACGAGCCGTCGCCAGAGGCTGGCACCGAAGCCCACGACCAGGTTCGTCCCACCCGCGGTCACCGTCGGCTCGCGGAGTGCCGCCACGGCGCGGACGACGGCGGCAGATTCCGCACCCGCGCGGAGATCGAGCTCGAGATGATGGTGGGTCCGGGTACCCTCCGCGAAGATCCCCGGCTGCGGCACGGTCACGTCCGGGTACCTCCTCCGGCTCCACCGCCCGGACGAGCGAGCGCAGGGTCGGCCAGGTCGTCGATCGCCAGGTCTTCGATAGACGGACACGAGCACACCACGTTGCGGTCGCCGTACACGTTATCGATGCGCCCGACGGGTGGCCAGTACTTGTCGGCCCGCAGCGACGCGAGCGGGAACGCCCCGACCTCCCTGCCGTAGGCCCGGCCCCAGGAGTCCGCGACGACGTCGTCGGCCACGTGAGGGGCGCGACGCAGCGGGCTGTCGTCGAGGGGCCACTCCCCTCCCTCGACGCGCGCGATCTCTGCCCGGATCGCGATCATGGCGTCGCAGAAACGGTCGAGCTCGGCGAGCGCTTCCGACTCGGTGGGCTCGACCATGAGCGTGCCGGCGACGGGGAACGACATGGTCGGCGCGTGGAACCCGTAGTCGATGAGGCGCTTGGCCACGTCCTCCGCGGTCACCCCCGTGGTCGCGGTGATCGGACGGAGGTCGAGGATGCACTCGTGGGCGACCAGCCCCTCGGCTCCCGCGTAGAGCACCGGGTAGTGCTCGTCGAGTCGTCGGGCGACGTAGTTGGCGTTGAGGATCGCGACCCGGGTCGCCCGGCGCAGGCCGGCGGCGCCCATCATCGTGATGTACATCCACGAGATCGGCAGGATGCCGGCAGATCCCCAGGGCGCACCCGAGATCGGCCCGACACCGGTCGCCGGGCCGGCCTCGGCACGCAGGGGGTGGTTCGGGAGGAACGGCGCCAGGTGGGCCCGGACCCCGATCGGCCCCACGCCCGGTCCCCCGCCGCCGTGCGGGATGCAGAACGTCTTGTGGAGGTTCAGATGCGACACGTCGGCGCCGAACGAGCCGGGCTTGGCGAGGCCGACGAGCGCGTTGAGGTTCGCGCCGTCGAGGTAGACCTGCCCGCCGTGCTCGTGCACCAGTGCGCAGACGTCGCGGATCTGCTCCTCGAACACGCCGTGCGTCGACGGGTACGTGACCATGAGCGCGGCGAGCCGGTCGGCGTGCTCATGGGCGTGCAGTTTCAGGTCGTCGAGGTCGACGTTGCCGTCGTGGTCGCAGCGCACGACGAGGACGCGCATCCCGGCCATGACCGCACTCGCGGCATTCGTGCCGTGGGCCGAGGAAGGGATGAGGCAGATGTCACGGTGACCTTCGCCGCGGCTCTGATGGTAGGCGCGGATCGCGAGCAGGCCCGCGAGCTCACCCTGGGACCCGGCGTTCGGCTGGAGTCTGACCTCGCGGAAATCACCG
>JBKJJI010000119.1:0-3052 GCA_046598115.1 Acidimicrobiia bacterium
CGACGCCCGCTCTGACTCGGGGGCCCCGCCGAGGGCGAGCAGCAGGAGCGCCGGGTACAGCAGCGAAGCGCCGACCGCGAACAGCAGCGTCCCGACCAGGAGCCCGGCGGTCGTCCCCCACGCGGCCATCACCGTCATGCCCAATGCCGTCGCCGCCAGAGCGATCGCACCCGACCGGCGGCCCCCGAGGACGTCGGGGAGCCGGGCACCCACGATGCGTACGGCGAGGACGAGCCCTCCGTAGAGCAGGAACACGACATCGGCGCTGCCCAGCCCGACGTCGTCGACGTAGAGGGGGACGAACGCGGTGAACGCGGCCAGCGCGATGAGCCCGGAGAAGAGGAGCGTTCCCGGTCCGATCGCGGCCCGGTTGATGATCCCGCCCGGAGGGCGTTGCTCGCGCGTCTCGGGCCGATCGGTCTCCCGAGTGAAGAGCCCGAGCACCGCGGCCATCCCCGCCAGGATCCCGGCAACGACCCACGCCGTGCCGTAGCCGTGGTCGTCGACGAGCGCCTCGCCGAGGACCGGCCCGAATGCCAATCCGCCGTAGACCGCGACGGACCAATAGGAGATCGCCTCGCCACGCCGGTCAGCCGGCGCGAGGTCGGTGACCATGGTCGCGGCCCCGACGAAGAACGCGGCCTCCCCCAGCCCGGTGAGCGCCCGAGCGCCGATGAGGAACGGGAGCGACTCCACCGCGCCATAGAGGAGGACGGACACCGCAACCACCGAGGCGCCCGCGACGATCAGCACCCTGCGCCCGACCCGGTCACCCACGCGACCCACGTAGGGCCGCAGCAGCACGGCGCCGACGAACAGCGAGCCGACGGCGACGCCGACTGCCACGCTCCCACCGTCGAGTCGACGGGTGACGTACTGGGGCACGGCAGGGAGCACGACCCCGAGCGCGAGGAAGTACGCCATCCCCGCGCCCACGACGAGCGCGAACCGGGGGGTGACGAGCCGTTCCCGACCGGAACGCCGGCTCACAGGTCGAGCGTCGCGTCCGGGACGATTCCGGCGCGTCGGCGGATCTTCCGCACCATCTGGAGGAGCACCTCGCGGGGTGCGGATGCGATCTCGGTCGCAAGCGCGCGAGCGTCGGCGAGCAGGTCAGCGGACGGGACGACCGCGCGCACGAGTCCCAGCCGGAAGGCCTCCGCCGCGTCGATGCGGCGTCCCGTCAGCGCGAGATCGCGAGCCACCGCACCGCCGACGAGGTCGTGGAGCGGGCCGTAGACGACCTGGCTGAACGAGTGCTCGGGATGCGCGAAGCGCGCGACCTCGGCGGCGATCCGGAGATCGCACATCACCGCGAGGTCGAAGCCACCGCCGTAGGCGACGCCGTTCACGGCGGCCACGGTCGGCAGCGGGAACTCGAGCAGGGTGCGGTGCCAACGGTCGCTCGACGCCCACAGCTCGTCGGCCAAGTCGGGGGCGGCGAACTCGTCGAGGTCGAACCCGGCCGAGAACGCGTCGCCGGTCCCGGTGACGACGACCACGCGGACCGCCTCGTCGGCACCGAGCGTGTCGAGCGCGTCGCTCATCTGATCGCGGAGCGCGATCGAGAGGGCGTTCTTCTTCTCGGCGCGTGTGAGCGTGACCACGGCGACCCCGTCGTCGACGGCCACCGCGACGAGAGCGCTGCTCATGCCTGCCCCCGAGCGAAGGCCACCGCGTCGACGAACGACGCGCCCTCCGCGATGTGCCGGCGCAGCTGCATGAGCAGGCGCGGCCGGCTGAACGCGACGGCACCGACGAGCCGGCCGTCACGGCCCACGGCCGCGACGAACCTGCGGTCGGCGAGGCTCCCGTCGACGACCTCGAGATCGTCGTCGGCGCGCACATCGCCGACGACCTGGATCTTGACGTCGTACTGGTCGGACCAGACGAACGGCACCGGCTCGAAGGCGACGGCCTCGGCGTCCGTCGCGAGCAGCCGCGCCGCAGCCGCGGTGCCCTGCTCCGACGCGTTCGTCCAGTGCTCCAGACGGGTGGTCGACGTCGAGTCGAACCGGCGGTTCGGCCACCGGCAGAGGTCACCGGCCGCGACCACGCCGGGGGCGGCGAGGAGGGTGGCGTCGCAGACGACACCGTTGTCGATCGTCAGTCCCGACGACTCGAGCCACTCGGTCGCGGGGAGCACGCCTACGCCGACCACCACGACGTCGGCGTCGATCGCCGAGCCGTCGGCGAGGCGGACCCGCTCGACTCGACCGTCTGATCCGCCATCTGGTCCAAACCCTGGACGACCCCCGCGGTCGATGCCCTCGACCCCGATCCCCGTGCGCAGGTCCACACCGTGGTCGCGGTGCAGGTCGGCGAGCACGGTGCCGAGCTCGGGTCCGAGGCCGCGCGCCATCGGGACTGGCAGCGCCTCGAGGACGCTCACGTCGAGGCCCCGTCCACGGCACGTGGCCGCGACCTCGGCGCCGATGAACCCGGCACCCACCACCACGACCCGTTCGGGCCGCGCATCGAGGTCGGCTCGGAGCGCGAGGCAGTCGTCGACCGTCCGCAGCTCGTGGACCCCGGGACCCGGCTCCAGGCCCGGGATGCGCCGCGGAGTCGCGCCGGTGGCGAGGACCACGCCTCGCGTCGCGACCACCTGCTCGCCGTCGTCGAGCGTCACGGTCTTCGATGCCGCGTCGAACGACGTGGCGCCTCGGCCGAGCCGCAGGTCGAGGTCGAGGTCGTCGTAGGGGTCGCGGCGCAGCCCCACATCGTCGGGTTGCGCGTCGCCCGCGAGCACCGCCTTCGAGAGGGGCGGACGGTCGTAGGGCAGGTGTGTCTCGGCGCCGACGAGCACCAGTTCGCCGTCGTAGCCGAGGCGGCGCAGCTCCTCCGACGCCCGGAGACCGGCGAGCGATGCCCCGACGACCGCGATCGTGTCGCTCACCCGCGCAGGGCCCGGGACGACAGGGTGCTCGGCACGCGGGCGACGATACCGGGCGCGCACCGAGTCGCAGGGAGGCTGACACCCGTGTCATCCTTACCCGCCGGCACTGCGACCACCCACGCACGGCCGCCCACCCGCTACCCGCCCACCCGC